>SLMJ01000297.1 GCA_007133615.1 Thermomicrobiaceae bacterium
CGTTGTGCATGCCTCTGGCGACCTGCACCGCGATCTTCTCACCGTTGCGGACGGGTAGCAGCGCTTCGGCCGTTCCTTCGAGGTCCGGAGTAAGACACGTCGGCTCTCCGCCATCGATCGGAATTGCGTAGACATAATCACCATTGACGACCCGGTCGGCCGGGCCGATCCAGGCAAGCATCGATCCATCCGCTGACCAGACCGGGCTTACGGCAACTCCGAGCGGTTCAAAAACGAGCTTCGCTGTGCCGCCGGAACGGGGGATGATCGACAACCCGGTTCTTCCAAAAATATCGTTCACTTGCGGGGTAGGGGTCGTCGAAATCGCAATCGACTGGCTATCCGGCGACCAGGCGTAGGCAAGCACCTGTAGATTCGGAGGGGACACGCACTTCCCCTTCTGGGATCGCGGCTCGATCACCCAGAGCCGTTGATACTTGAAGTCAGTATCCCAGACGTTCGCGTCGTCACGTTCTTCGCGACGCTTTTTCTCTTCGTCGGTTTCCGGCTCAGTCATGAGAACGGCCAGATACTGCCCGTCCGGAGACCAGGTCAGCGATTCCATGTCACCCTGGTGCTCGAACGCCCGGACCGCTTCACCACCGCTTGGGGAGATAACGTACACAGACTGACTGCCACGCTCGGCCCGATCAGAAAGAAACGCGACCCGGGAGCCATCGGGCGACCAGCGAGGCTCATCGTCGTTGCTGATCCCGGAACTGAACTGCCGTGGCTCGCTGCCGTCAGCGTCGACGATCCAGATCCCGGATTCAACGTGTTCCCCTGATTTGCTGATCTGGCGGACCGTGTAGAGGACCGTTTTGCCGTCCGGGGATATCTGCGGAAAACTCGGTCGCTTATGCCCCACAACCTGATCCGGAGTCAACGGTGTCGAAGCGCCTGCAGCACTCGTTGTCACGGATACCGTTCCCTTCCCGGCTACTCCTGCTTCCCAGGGGAGTTTACCCGCTCGAGGGTTGGAACGTGCAATCAGACCGGACCGCGAGCAGGAACCTGCTGATACTCGTCATACCCGGAACTCGATGCGCCACTGGTGCTTCGCTGCATCCGGATCGCCAGGAACACCGCGGAAAAGAACGGTCCACCCACGATACCGACCAGGAAGCCGACGACAGCGGCCATGCGTCCCAACGGGGAGCCAGAGTCTGTCGCTTCGGAAATCTGTGGGCTTCTTGGTTCCGGGGCCGGTGCCGTCCCCGGCTCGCCATCAGACGGTTGCGCCGGTACCGCCTCTTGCACCTGGTCCGAAACGACCGAAACAGTCGACCCACCAGTCTGGAACACGACCAGCCCGCCGACAGCAACGATAACGAACAACATAGTGGTAACAAATGGAACCGCGGTGGCAATCACCTTGTCGCGGGTCTTCCAGCGTTCCGAAATCCAGGCAAGCAGAACCCCGATTGGCCAGAAAAGCGCGGTGAGAATGATCGCCGCCACTTCCAACGCTCCCGGCGTTCCACTGTGATCATAGACCGGGCCAGACGTGGGTCCGGGACGAGCATCCGGCATCCGTCCCCGCGCCTCCTGGGCCACGTCTTCAGGATCACCGAGTCGGTCGAGTACGTTCCGCACCTCAGTCTCAGATGCGGCTTGTAGATCGCCAACAGACTCCTCGATGTGGCTGCGCAGGTCCTCCAGTATCTCCTGACGTTCGGAGTCCGGGAGATCAATAAGGCGCTCGCTGACCCTGTCCAGATAATCATGAATGAGTTGGTGAAGACGCCCGTCCTGCATTCCGATCCTCCAGCTGATTGTCTTCAACGATATCGTTTACGGCGTTCTGAAACATGCGCCACTGCTGATGGAAGTGCTCCAGGGTCTCGCCACCGAGCGTGCTCAGCCGGTAATACTTGCGCGGCGGTCCGGAGCTCGATTCTCGCCATTCGGTCTCGACCAGGCCTTCCCGGCGGAGCCGGCTGAGCAATGGGTAGATCGTTCCCTCGGAGATCAGAACCCCGCCTGGTCTGGAAAGCTCCTGAATCAGCTCGAAGCCGTAGTGTGGCCGTCGCTCGAGCAGTGCCAGCACGCAGTACTGGATCACGCCGCGTCTGAGTTGGGAGCCAAAAGCATTCGTATCCATGCCCGCATGATACCAACAGGTACCTTGTATTGCAAGGTACCTGTTTGACACTCGTACCGCTCGGCGATTGCTGCCAGTAGAATCAGCCGGCGGAAATGGAGGAGAGTCAGGTGAACCAACGCGACAAGCGACTGGCAATCATCATTCTCGGCGTGCTGATTATGATTCCGATCGCGCTGGCACTTCTCACCGCGGTAATCGGGTTCATCGTCGATCTCTTCATCTGATCATTCCCTCAGACGAGATCACCTGCCCAGTGAGGATTCGCTGATGACGCACTGGTCTATCGGGGCAGCCCCTTAGGTGTAGATCGCATACGCCCGGACCGGAACGGCGGTGCCGTTTCGGATGGGAAGCGGAGCCGCATGGAATTGATAATCCGCTCCATCGAGGTCGGCAAGACCACGAAGATTCTCGACGATCGGAATGCCATTGCGGAGGAGAATCGAATGAGCCGGGCGGCATCGATCCTGAATGTCATCCACATTCCAGGTATCGATTCCCACCAGTGATGCGCCTTCTTCCACCAGCCGATGCGCCAGTTCTCGGCTGATAAATGGGCCGGGCTCCATGTATTTGTTTCCAGGCCAGCGCTCGTCCCATCCGGTCCAGAAGAGCACCGCTCTCCCGCGAATATCAGTCTCGTTAAGGTATGAGTCGTCGATCGTCCGTCGTCCGCTGGTAGTTGCGTCCCGGGCGTCGATGCGTATTCCCGGTACGCCGACCGTTGCGGGGAGCGGAATACCTGACAGATCGCTTCCGTCCTGATAACGATGGAACGGTGAATCTATATATGTACCGTAGTTGCCGGTGATCTTGTAGCGCTGAATGAGGAACTCGGTATCACCGTCGTAGATCTCTCGGGATTGCTCTCTGCTTAGGACCGTCGTCATCTCGAGCTTCGGAATGCCAGGGTATTCCGGGATCGCTCCGTCGAGTGGTTGCGTGAGGTCCACCACGCGCTCAGTCTGCATTTATGCGACCCCTTCCCAGAGTGTTCGCAGCAGCCGATCTGTACGGTTCGGCATTTCCCAACTCCTGAGCCTAACGCATCTGTCCAGCAATGTGCACCCCGATTCGGGACAACGCCAACCCTTCACAGCCCGACACGCATCTGAGGTCGTGCGATAATTACCGGTCTAAGGCAGGAAGCTACGTCGATCCAACATGAAAGCCGCCAGCAATGAACCAGGTTGACGAGACCTCGACAAACAGGCCAGGAAATGACGCTCACATTTCGTTCCGTCCCGCTAAACTGCTGTCGTTCCTGCTGGTGGTGCTGGTCGTCCTTGCAGGTTGCGGAACGATGCGGAGTGACGATGATAACGGAGCTGATGACTTCTGGAGCCCGTTTAACAGCCAGTCATACTGGGAGATCGGGGATGGCCGGTTACTGATCGAGTTGACGGGCTTCGAGCGCGGTCACGAACCCGGAAAAGCGGCCGAGTTCAACGTCAACATCGAGAATCGTCGCGACCAGCCAGCCGAGCTGGAGATGTGCGCCAAGCTGATCAATGAAGAGAACATTGTTCAGCGATTTGACCAGTTCAACGTCTCTCTCGATCCTTCGGAGAACAAGTCGACCAGTTTTCGAGCGGAACTTGACGAGGAGATCGAGCCGCGCGCGTACGGACTTGCCGTTGTTGTCGGCGAGATTGGGGCAATCGTTCACACGATCCGGGTAGGTCTTGCGGATGATGAAGCCGGTCCATGGCTTGACGCCGATGAACTTGTTTGCGATTGATACCCTGAGCGATTGACGTACACCGTCGCTTAACAGACAAGGCGATCGAGAAAGGACCACGAATGACAGACCGAACGGATGTCTATCAGTCGAGGATCAGCCGCGCTCGGGACCTGATGAAGGATGAAGGGCTCGATATGCTCTTCATCGGGCCGTCGTCCGATTTCACGTACTTCACCGGCCATCCGGTCAAGACCAGCGAACGCCTGACCGCGCTTCTCATCCCGTTCGACGGGAAGCCGACGATCGTTGTTCCCCGGCTTGAAGCTCCGCTCGTTGAACATCTCGGCGATGATTACGAGTACGAGGTCTGGGACGAAACGGAGAATCCAATCGATCGTGTGGCGGAGCAAGTTCGCCGAACCGGCGGCGAAGATGTGGCCATTAACGACCAGATCTGGGGCGGGTTTCTGGTTCAGCTCCAGCACCAGCTTCCTAACCGCTCGTACCACCGCGGGGCAAACGTGCTGAAGCAGCTACGATCGGTGAAAGATCAGTTCGAACTCGATCTTCTCAAGGAAGCATCTCGCCGCACTGATGAGGCGTGGAAGACGTTCGTCAAGAATGTCAAGGTGATCGGTCGCACGGAAGAAGAGGTTGCCGACGATCTCAAGGGAACGCTGGCCGACCACGGGATGCCGAACATTGCGTTCTGCATCGTTGCCAGTGGTCCGAACGGAGCATCCCCGCATCACCATACAGGCGACCGTCGAATTCAGGCCGGCGACCCGATCGTCATGGACTTCGGCGGCATCCACGAAGGCTACTATTCGGACGTCACGCGAACGCCCGTTGCCGGACATGTTCCCGAAGATGACTTCAAGACTGCCTACAACATCGTGCTTGAAGCCCAGCAGGCAGCGTTCGAGAAGATTGCTCCCGGGGTTGAATGCCAGGAGATCGACCGTGCTGCCCGAAAAGTCATCAGCGATCACGGATATGGTGACTACTTCATTCACCGGGTCGGGCACGGAATCGGCATGACCGGTCACGAAGATCCATACCTGGTCGAAGGAAATGACGAGAAGCTGCAACCCGGAATGGTCGTTTCCGACGAGCCCGGCATCTATATTCCCGGCAAATGGGGCATCCGCATCGAGGATTCTGTCGCGGTAACAGAATCGGGCAGTGAACGGTACAACCACGTCTCGCGGGACATCACGATCCTCGAGTAGCCTGCCGCCGAGGAAAACCATACGACGAACAACAGCCGGTTGCGCCGGGCGCGCAGCTGGCGATTATTCGGCTATCGGCAAATCGCCTTGAACACTGTTGCGCCCCTCGAGTTTGGCCAGGTACATAGCCCGGTCGGCTTCGCCGATAAGTTCGTCGGTCGTCCGGCCATGGTACGGGAACAGTGCGATCCCGATTGACACCGTCAGCGTCACGGTCGTGCCGTTGTGGGTAAAGGGCTCGTTATCGATCACATCGCGCAAACAATTGGCAATTTCGCGTGTTTCGGCGGGGCTGATGTCCCGGAAAATAATGGCGATCTCATCTCCGCCATACCGTGAAAGCAGGTCACCATCCCGCAATTTGGTGTGCAACCGCTTTGCAACCTGCTTGAGCATTTCATCGCCGAACAGGTGTCCGAATCGGTCGTTGACGCTCTTGAAATGATCGAGTTCCACCAGCAGTAAGCTGGACTGCGGTGATTCCGGATTGGCAACAAGGGCATTGAGGTGCTGCATGAAAGCACGGCGGTTCGCCATACCCGTCAACGGATCGGTCAGTGCCTGTCGCTCGAGGCGCTCCTGAACGGTGACCTGTTCGATGAGAAGTCCGAGGTGGGATGCGATGCTCTCGATGAGCTGTAGGTCGCCTTCATCCAGCGGCTGAGTCGCATCGGTCATCACATCCAGGATGCCGACGGGCTCGCCATCCCTTCGAATGACGGTTGCCATCTCGCTGAGAATCTCATCGTCGATCCCATAATACTCCTCGCTCTGAGAAACATCCTGAACAAGCACGGATCGATTCTCGCGAACCGCCAGACCGGTGATCCCTTCCCCGACGTCCAGGCTCTTTGGGATCTCGATACCTTCCATGTGGGTCCGGTACGCCCTTAGATACATCCGTTGTCGGCCGACCACGTGACCGATCGCGACCAGACGATAATTGAGATAGTCGTACAACCGGTTGACGACGAGTTCGTAAGCGTCCTCGATCGACCCTCGCGACGATATCAACCTGGTCAGGTCATGAAACAACTCCAGTTCCACCAGTCGTCGCGCCTGGCTGGTGATGTCCTGGAGGATGATCTGGATACGCGTCTCGGTTTCCATCAGCGTGCGTGGATCCGGGAACTGCACCCTTCGCGCATAGCAGGAGACCCGTCGTCGCTCGCCCTCCTTGCGGGAGAGCCAGACCTGAACTGGCTCAGGGGGTGCGTCGAGCGGGCGATGGATCCATTCCTGCCACGGGAGATCGTCGGGATTGACAAACCATTCAAAGATCGTGCTATCGATCAGTTCGTACCGATCATAGCCGGTGATATGTTCGACCGCCTCGTTTGTTCGCTCGATCGTGCCATCGAGATGGCAAACAACCACGCCGTCCGGCGATGACTCGACGTTCTCACGATAAAGACGATTCGTTCGTCGGATTTCGGACTGCAGCCAGAAGTTGCCGAGCCACGCCGCAACGATCGAGGAAAACGCATCTGCCAGAACAAGATCGTAGGTGCTCGCGGACTCCTCGCTCATATAGTAGAAGCTGAGGTGTCCGTAAAGGCGATTCGAATCACGCACCGGAAGCCAGGACACGCGCTCGATCCCGATCTCACGAGCAGCCTCGGCCGCGCGGAGGGCGAACTGGTGCCCGGCATCCTCCGGAGTCAGCCAGTGCGTCGAAATCTCCTGCGGGATTCTGGTGTAAACGCGGACGAGATTGGGGCTACGTTCCTCGGCTTCGCGGACATAGTGTTCTGGCAGCCCGTGGTAGGCGATGCAGTGCAGCATGCCGCGCTGCTCATCGAGCGACCACATCGCCAGACCATCGACTTCCAGCACCCGCGCACCGGCCTCAACCAGGCGGCTAATCCAGTGCGGGGATCCAGACAATTGACCGGAGGCCACCGCAAGTTCGTGCAGCGCATTCATCTTTCTGAGACGATCTCGCGACTGCTCCCGGGATTCACAATCTATCGCTTCGACGAATGAGAGTGCTCGCTCGACATCTGCCAGTACCAGCGGGGTGTAGAGGATGAGGTCAACTCCGGCACCGAGCATTGTCGGTGAATCCACCAGGTGCGATTCCACGATCCCGACGATGACCGTTTCGACCGGGAGGAACTGACGTATGTCCAGGTTCCCGTTTTCTTTCGCACCGGTGAACACCACCTCCGTCACGAAGACAGCATCCCACGTTCCGGAACTCAGCAGATCGTTGTCCGGCGCGCCGCGGTCAAGGTGTTCCCATGACATGCCGCATCGTTCAATCAGGTCTCCGATTTGAGCAGCAACCGACTCATCCTGATGAACAATGAGTATCCGGCGACTTGATTGTCCGAACAGGTCGCTCACAAGTGCTCCGGACTGAAACGCGCGAGGCGTATCGAAGCGGCACTGTTGCACTCGAACTGATCGTCGCAGTAGCCGTCGACAGGTTACCCCTGAACTGATCAATTCGGTGCAACGTGTTCGCACGCAAAACGGCTACTGCCATTATAGTAGCGGCTGTAGGAACTTTCTCGCGAGTAATCCGGATGGATGTCGGACTCGTGACTTTTGTCCCAGCAGTCCTTCTGCACGCAAAGACAGCAATTTTCATCATCGTTCGGTTTGCAAACTACTCGTCATCCGGGTCTTCCGGTCGCGCCTGTTCTTCACCACGGTATTTCCAGAGCCCCCGGGCCCAGTAGTTCGAGGTCATCGCAATCGCGACGCAGGCCATTCCCCCGGCAAACATCGCGCCCTGCGGGCCAATCAGGCTGGCAACCATCCCGGCCTGAAACTCGCCCAGGCGTGGTCCACCTCCGCTGAATACCGACGCCACCGCACCCACACGACCTCGATAGTCATCCGGAGTGGCAAGCTGCCGCACTGTGTGACGCATAGCCATGCTAACGGCATCTAGCGCCCCGCCAAGACCCAGGAACCCGAGCGCAAGGTAAAACGTCGGCATTACCCCGAACAGAGCGAGCGCCAGCCCGTATCCAGATATCGCCAGTGCCACCATCCGCCCGGGAAGTTTCGGTTGGGGGACCGATGCGAACGCCAGCGCACCCAGCACGGATCCGATACTCGGCGCTGCATAGAGCAACCCCAACCCCTCCGGCCCAACTTCATGGACGTCAGAGGCAAAAACCGGCAGCAATCCAACCGGTGAGACGGCTAACGTCGCCGCGAAATCGATCACCATCAGTTGCCAGAGTATCCGCCGATCCTTGACGAACCGCAATCCGTCCAGCAGCGCAGCAAACCCGCGTTTCGCCGGTACCGGGACGGGCGGCCGGGTCCGCAGCAGCAGCAGCGCCGTAACGACCGCCAGAAATGAAAGTGCCCCTGCCCAGAAGGCAGCACCACTCCCGAGTTGTCCGATCAGGAATCCGGAAAACGTTGGACCGAGGACCATACCGGTGTTGCTGGAGAGGACGTTCAACGTCAGTGCGTGCGACAGCCGTTCTCTGGGAACAAGTGCCGGGATAATTGCCTGGCGGGAAGGGGCATCGAATGATGATGCCGCAGCAGTCGTGAAAGCAAAGCCATAGAGAACCCAGACGTTTTCCAGGCCACCAGTCACCAGCACCGCCAGCGTCAGGCTCATCATCACCTGAATCGACTGCGTCACCAGAAGCAGGCGACGCCGGTCGAGCTGATCCGCAAGCGTTCCGCCAAACAGCGAAAAGAAGATCAGCGGCAGCGCCCGGAATAGGCCCACCAGTCCAAGCTGAGCAGCCGACCCGGTGATGTCGTAGACCAGCCAGCCCAGTGCGACCGTCTGGATCTGCATTCCGAGCATCGCCACGAACTGCCCGGCCCAGATGAGACGGAAGTCGCGAAATGCGAGAACAGTAAATGCAACCGGCCACTTCACCGGTCAAGCTCCGCCGGGTCAGGAACCGCGTGGTCGAACGAGATCGGGCGTTCGGGTATCGTCATCGGGCATTCAGATAGGTCTGAAACCAACCGACCGAACGCTCCACCATATCCTTGCGGTGCGCTTTCTCAATGAACCCGTGCAGTTCTCGCGGGTAGATCGCACAGTCCGCCCTGACTCCCCGGAGTCGAAGAGCTCGAGTCATCTCATACGCCTGGCCAACAGGGCAGCAGGGATCCTGCTCGCCGTGGACAAAGAGCGTCGGAGTTGTCACGTTCTTGCTGAAGAACAACGGCGAAGTCCACGAATACGGACTGTCCAGGTCATCCGGTGCGGTGCCGATGAAATGCCCATCGAACCCCGGGATATTCGTGCCGCCATGGAACGAATACCAGTTCGTGATCGCCGCCCCGGCGACGGCGGCAGCGAATCGGTCGGATTGCGTGACTGCCCACGCAGTGAGATAGCCACCGTAGCTCCATCCCCCGACGCCCAGCCTTCCCGAATCAGCCATCCCATGCTTGATGCAGTGGTCAATGCCGGTGAGTACATCCTGCAGATCCATCCCGCCAAGGTCGCCGAGGTTTGCCTCTGCGAACGCAAGGCCGTAACCGTTTGAACCCCGATAGTTCGGCATGAAGACGGCGATTCCCTGCTCGATCAGCAACGGTATCCATGCTGCGGCTCCCGCAATCGGGAAACTCGCCGTCGCCGCTGCGGTCGGCCCGCCGTGGATCAAGGTAACCATTGCCGGTGGTGCGTCGGGTTCTGTTTCCGCTGGCCCGAGATACAGTCCTTCGATCGCCATTCCGTCCGAGCTCCGCCAGGAGAGCCACCGAGATGCAATTTCCGGATAGGAATCAAGTGCGTTCGACTGTGTCACCAACCGCGCCGAGCCTGCACTGATGTCAGCATTGACGTCGACAATCATCACTTCCGGAGGCTGGGTCGGTGTCGAGCCTGTGAACGCAACCCTGTCCGAGACCCGATCATATGTGCCGCCGTAGTCGTTGATTCCAGCATCGGCTGTCCAGCGAGGCGTCGATCCCGTTGCGGGATCGATCTCGCAGATCTGAGCGTGTGCCCGCTCGAGCCCGACGCTGATGAGGCCGGATGAATCACCCTTCCAGTGAACGGTGTAATGTGATCTCGGCTCGCCGCTCGTCAGGTTACGGGCTGTTCCGTCGCCAACGTTGACCAACAGCACATCCCCGCCAGTCATCCCGGGATCGCTCCAGTAACTCGTGATCAGCGCGATCTGGTTACCATCAGGCGACCACTTAGGCCTGGCGATCTGGCGATCAGGCTCGTACAGGTCTGTCACGCCTCCGGACTCAATGTCGATTACAACCAGCCGGGCCCGGTACCAACCCCACTCGAAGGGTTCGTCCGAAACGATCGCCGCGATCTGGTTACCCTCCGGCGACCAGCAGAACTCCCAGACATGAAGATCGCCATGATTGATCGGTTGCGCCGAACCGCTCTCAACATCGATCAGGTATAGCCGACGAAACCGTCGATCTGAATCAAAGAGCTTCACGTCGTTATCCTGCTCTGGAACGTGATCGGTTGCGGTGACGGCGATCTGGTCTCCAGTCGGTGCCCAGGCATGGCTGGAAACGCCGCCAGGGATCTCGGTCAGCCTTCTGGCGTCTCCAGGCGTTGAATCGAGCAAGTAGAGCTGCGGTGTTCCGCGCTTCTCACGGTCGGACAGTAGCGAAATCGAAGCGCCATCCGGCGACCACTGTGGCTGTCGATCCGTATGCGGCCCGAACGTTATCCTGCGTTGCTCGCCGGCCTGCAGATCCTTCAGCCAGATCCGGCTCTCGGGTGATCGCACACCTTTGGGCGTACCATTATCAGCAACCGTATAGAGCACGGCATCGCCGCCCGGGCTGATCTGGGCATCATCAACTACATTCAGATCCAGAATATCGTCGATTGTGAGCATAGGTTAAATGTCCTCGGTTCAGTTGTCGAAAACCGCGCTGCGGAAACCGGATCGGGATAACCAGCCTAGTTCACCACAGCCGGGAGTTGTTGTCGACGCTCCCGAGCGTTGTAATCCAGAGCACGGCGGTGCTAGGCTGTAGCCATCGACGACTATACATATTCGACACCTTTCGGAGGTCGATCGTGATCAGCAAACCAGCGACTCGACTCGATTCAGACGCCACTCCAGCAGACGTCCGCAACGCCTGCCGGACCGGTCAGCATACGACGCATACAGCCGGACTCGCCCCCGGATACGCCCAGGCGAATCTGGTCGTGGTTCCGAAGGATCTGGCCTATGACTTCCTGGTCTTCTGTCATCGCAATCCGAAGCCGTGTCCGCTGCTTGACGTGACCGACATGGGTAACCCGGAGCCTGTTCAGACTGCTCCCGGCGCGGATCTTCGTTCGGATCTGCCGAGGTATCGCGTGTTCCGGCACGGTGAGCTCGTGGAGGAGACGACTGACATCTCGGATTACTGGGATGACTCGATGGCCGGGTTCCTGCTTGGCTGCTCGTTCACATTCGAGCAAGCGATGCAGCAAGCCGGCATTCCGGTTCGTCATCTGGATGCTGGGACCGTCGTGCCGATGTACCGGACAAACATCGCCTGCACGCCGGCAGGCCCGTTTACCGGGGAGATGGTCGTATCAATGCGGATGATCCCTGCCGAACACGTGGTAAGAGCCGTCGAGGTCACTTCCCGTTATCCAGCGGTGCACGGTTCTCCGGTTCACATAGGAGACCCGGAGATCATCGGCATCAAGGACTTGAACGATTACGCCTGGGGCGATGCGCCGGTTTCAGAACCTGGCGATGTTCCCGTCTTCTGGGCTTGCGGTGTCACCCCTCAATCGATCGCTATGCAGATCAAACCTGATCTCATGATCACCCACGCGCCCGGATGCATGTTCGTCACCGACCTCCCGATTCATCAATTATCAGCCCGTTGATCAACGTCTGTAGGGGCCGACGCCCCTGTCGGCCCGGGTTCGAGAAAGGACCACCAACATGGCCACCTCAACCAATCTTTCCCTTCCCGACCGCGACGACCTGAACAGCCCGTTCGGCATGCTCCATCACGTCGCACTCGTCACGAACGACATGGAAAAGACCGTCGCATTCTATAGGGATGTGCTCGGTTCCGAGATTGCCATGGCGCACCGGATGAGCCGGCCGGAAGCCGAGCGTCACTACTTCATCACCGTTGCGCCAAACACCGTCTTCGCGTTCTTTGAATTTCCCGACGCCGAAACGCCGGAGTTCATGGAAGCAACCGTTCCCAAATCCGGACGATCGCTCGATCACATCTGCTTCTTCATTGACGATGCCAATGCGATCGACCGCTGGAAGGATCATCTGGACAAGCACAACGTCCCGATCCACGGCTATTCGCCGGGATCCAACCTGTTCTTCCCGGACCCGAACAACATCATCATCCAGCTTACCTACAACGCCGGGGGCCCGATGGGATTCCCGGTTCATGATGACCCGGACCCGGCCTACAAACCGCCGGAATAGCAGGCAATTCACGTTGCCGCGCCCCCGATCCTGCGGTATACTCTTCGCTGCATTGAGCACGGGCCGCTAGCTCAATTGGCAGAGCAGCTGACTCTTAATCAGCGGGTTCGGGGTTCGAGTCCCTGGCGGCTCACCAGCAAAAGTCCACCTGAATAGGCAAAATGAACGCCCTGACTCAGAGCGAGCAGGGCGTTTTTCGCGTTTCAGGATCGTACCTACAGACGACAACCTCTGCGGACAAGTTCCGTTTACGACAACGACCAGGTCGCACTAGTTAGCTCGAACCACTACGCAACACCGCAAAGGGCGCACGCGTGACCAACTCGACCATCCACTGCCAGAGAACCCACCGGCCTCTCAACATAACCGGACTGAACAACAAGAACTTCAGGTAGCTGACGAGTTCATGAGCAAGCTACTACGTTTCTCTGTGGTGGGACCGTGTACTCTCTCAACGCACATCACGCAAAGGCACCATGGAGCGCAGACTCCTTCCGTTGACAACGGTTGTGGGGCCATCAACAATGGAGCGACTTCTCGACACACCGAATATCAGGCCCGGTTTGATCACGCTGGAGGGAGAGCAACGACGATGCCAGGTACCGCAATTGTCAATGGCAATCTGCTGACAATGGAGCCGTCACAGCCTGTTGCTGAAGCCGCGCTGGTGCAGGACGGTCGGATCACAATTGTGGGTTCAAACCAGGAGGTATTGGAAGCAGCGAAGGGTTCGCCTGATTACACAGTCCTGGATTGTGACGGGAAAACTGTCGTGCCTGGCTTCGTTGACGGCCACGCCCACTTCGAGATGACCTGCTGGGCGCTTACCCATTGCCTCTCGTGTCCGGTGCCTCCCTTCAAGTCATTGGCTGAGATCGAAGCAGCGTTAAGCAAACGCGTCGAGCAAACTCCGCCGGGCGAGTGGATTATCGCGCGGTCCTCGTTCGGGCTCCAGCACAAAGTGCCAGAGCAGCGGTTGTTCACTCGGCATGACCTCGATCAAGTGACGTCCACGCACCCGCTTGTGGTGATGTCGGGTTTTCACGTCGCAATGCTCAACACGCGTGGTCTCAAGGAGCTGGGTTTATGGGAGCGTGCGAATAACCCACCTCGCGGGATTACGATCCACAAGGAAGACTCTGGGTCGCCAAACGGAATTGCGACGGAAATCTGGCCGATGCTCCCGGCCTTCCCGAAAGAGATGGTCAAGTCTGCAATCAGGGAACAACTGCGTGACCAGTTCCTGGCCCATGGCATTACGACTATCCACAACTTGCCGTTCTCGGCAGATGACATGCTTGCCGTGCAGGAGCTCCAGGAGTCGGAAGAACTACCGATTCGCTTCCGCTTCTTCTATCATGTGCCGCACCAGATCGACCTTGATGGTCTTCTCTCGCTCGGGCTCAAACCCGGTTTTGGCAATGACATGCTGCGCTACGGTGGAATCAAGATCTTCATCGATGGCATTGGCAACGACGGACTGGGGAATCCAGTCTGGGACGTCAAATGGGATGAAGACCAACTTACGGAGTTTGTCAGCAAGGCTCACGCTGCAGGCCAGCAACTCTGGATGCATGCCCTTCGGATCGAGTCCCTTCGGATGGGCGCGGATGCCGTGGAAGCCGCCATTGCCCGGACCCCCGCCCCGCATCGGCACCGGATCGAGCACAGTGCCGATTACATCGAAGAAGCCGCAGACATGGAGCGGTTGCGGGATCTCGGTATCCGAGTCGTCACAACACCTCAGTTTCTCCAGAGCAAAGGAAACGCTCAGAGCTTGCGAGAGTCTGGTCATCGGCGGTGGCGCAGGCTAATCGACATGGGCTTTGAAGTTATCGGAAGCAGTGATACGACCGGAACGGTACCGGACGGAATTGCACCGCTTTTCAACATCGCGGCTGCCATGAATTCGGCACCAGGTGAGTCTCTGACCGTTGACGAAGCAATTCGTATGTTCACGATCTGGTCCGCCAGCGGCGCCTTTGAAGAGAATGACAAAGGCTCCATTGCCGTTGGCAAACTCGGTGATTTCGCGGTCCTGTCTGCCGATCCACGTGAGGTTGAATCCGAAGCACTGTTCGACGTCCAGGTTGATGCCACGATCCTTGGAGGAAAGGTCGTGTATCAACGTTAGGACAAGCCAATGAGTAGGTGCGATGTCCGCTCCGATTATCTTGGAAGCAAGAGATTCTCAATATGATTCGTTATCAAGGGAGAAGGTAGCTGAGGATGCTTGACGAGAACCAGCTCAACGCGATCAAGGAGGCCGCTCAGGCCAACCTGGAGTCGACTGTCGACATGACGATGCGGATCTGCGAGGTGCCGTCGCCAACTGGATTGGAACATGAGCGAGCCAGGTTTGTTGCATCACTACTCGAGCAACGAGGATATACCCCCGAGATCGACGACGTCAGCAACGTCTACGCACGGCGCGGCGATCGAGGAGGTCCGATACTGCTCGTCGACGCACATACCGATACCGTCTTCCCAGCTGGAACCGAGATCGTGGCAACGCGCAAGGATGGCTGGCTGTACGGTCCGGGAATCGGTGATAACAGTCTGAGTGTAGCATCGATGATTACAGCAATCGACGTTCTGGACAAGCTTGAGATCGAAACGCCGGTCGACATCGTGTTTGGCGGAATTGTTGGCGAAGAGGGACTCGGTAACCTGCGCGGTGCGCGAGCTGCAGCCGAACGCTTCCGGTCAGAACTTGGCGCAGCTCTGGTGATCGACGGACGACACCAGGGCGTTACTCATGTTGCCGTCGGTTCGAACCGCTGGAAGGTGACTGTCAGTGGTCCAGGCGGTCACTCCTTCGGTGCGTTTGGAACCCCAAGCGCGATCCATGGAATCTGCCGGATCGCCGCGGCTATTGCCGATCTCGAGGTGCCAACTGATCCAAAAACCACGTTCAACGTTGGTGTGATCGAGGGCGGAACCTCAGTGAATACGATCGCCGCAGAAGCAACGGCGATCGTCGACATGCGGTCGACCGATGCGAATGCGCTCGCCGAGCTCTCCGCCAAGGTAAAGGAGATCATCGAAACCCGGGCTGGCGAGGGGCTCGAGACCAGCATTGAGGTCGTCGGCGAGCGCCCAGCTGGCTCAATTCCGAAAGATGACAGGTTCGTCCAGCTTGCTGCCGAAACCGTTCGCTGGCTCGGCAAGGAGCCGGATTTTCGAGCCAGCAGCACCGATATGAACATTCCGTTGAGTCTGGGAATTCCGGCGGTCGGCGTTGGCATCTCATACGGCGAACGAACGCACACGATCCATGAGCACATCCCGATCGAACCGATTCCTGACGGGGTGGCTCAAGTAGTGCGTCTCTGCCTGGAGATGACGAACGCAATTTCGTCTCAGTAGAAAGAATCTAATTGTCGACGCGAGAGGAGAACGTTTCAAAGACTGTGCAGTTAGAGTCGTTGGGTCTCGACTGCACGGTCAGGTTGTCCCGGCTCACCAATCAGCAACGTGTTAGCGACCTGAGTATCTGGCCAGGTCTCGCCTCAGCGGAGCCGTATCCGTGTGATTGCGGATTCGCTGCCCCCCACATTCAGCTGACACGAACCCGTAACGCCAACTGAGGACTTTCTCGATTACCTGTAACGCTCGGCGCACTATGCTGCAAACGGCGGCGTGCGCAGGACGTTGCCACGAATCGACCGATGTGGCTGACAGGTGGAGGAAACAACTATGTTTGAGGGGAAAGTCGCGCTGGTGACCGGGGCGTCGAGCGGGATCGGGCTGGTCACCGCACAACGGTTTGCCAGGCTCGGCGCGAAGGTGGTACTCAGCGATGTCAACGATGAAGCCGGTGATCAAGCTGCGGAGCAGATTCGCTCCGACGGTGGGGAAGCTTCGTACATCCATGCCGATGTTTCCAGTTACGACGACGTCGCCAGCTTGATGCGTCAGATCGACGAGACTTACGGCCAGCTCGATTTCGCATTCAACAACGCGGGGATCGAGGGAGAAATCGGGCCAATCGAGCAATCATCCCTGGAAAACTGGCACCGCGTGATCGCCGTGAACCTTTCCAGTGTCTTCTACTGCATGAAAGAGCAGATCCCGCTGATGAAGCGCAACGGCGGCGGGGTGATCATCAACTGCTCATCGATCGCCGGGCTCGTCGGCACCCAGGGAAGCGGTGTCTATGGTGCGAGCAAACACGGGGTCATCGGGCTCACCCGGTCCGCTGCGATCGAGCATGCGCAAGCAGGCATCCGCGTGAACGCCGTTTGCCCCGGTGCCATCAAGACCGTGCTGGTTGAGCGGGTCATTACCGAGCACCCGGAGATGAAGGAGATGATCGACAACCTGCACCCGATCGGACGCATGGGCGAACCGGAAGAAGTGGCCGCCGCGGTCACCTGGCTCTGCCAGACGGAATCGGCCTTCGTAACAGGCATCGCGCTGCCGATTGACGGGGCGCTCACGGCGAGGTGATCATTCTCGTCGGTTACGGAGCGGCCAGTCGGTAAACCGACTGGCCGCCTTCTGTTGTTTGCGATTTGTGATCGCCTTATCGGTCAGCGAAGTGGATTCAGTCTGCTCCCGCCGCGTAATGGGACTGGACTTCATCCTGGCCAAGGGCACGGTCATAGATCGCAACGAGATGATAGGTTCCAAGCCACGGTCGACCGTCGCCACCGAGTTCGTTGGCGAGCGCAAAGGAGTAGCCATCATTCCAGTTGTCGAACGTACCTGACAGCGATGTCGATCCGACAAGTATCCCGTCAACGTACAGCCTGGCTGTTCCGTCCGACCCGCGAGTGTAGACGACGTGCTGCAGCAGCGTCGTCGCGCTTCCATCCGGACTGAACAGTGATGGTTGCCCGTTCGCGTTGGTGGATGTTGTTCGAAGCCGCATTTCATACCTGCTGCCCGGGAATCCGTGCTCACCACCCTGGCCCATTGTGAAGTTTCGATTATGCAATCCATCAGACACCGTGACGATCCGAGCGGGGCCGCTCTGGGTCGATTGAGCAGGCGTGATCCAGGCCTCCAGTGTGATTTCGTTCGACGCCTGCAGGGGTTCGATCAGTGTCGTAACTGGACCAGCGGACGCGATGATGGTCGGACTATTGATCGCCAATGAGGCGTCAGACCAGGTGACGGCATCGGAATCTGCCACCTCGAGATCGATTGCGCTGCCGTTCCCGGACGTATCTGAGACAACGTTACCCGAGCCTTCGGCGAACTCATAGAGCGCCAGTAGACCGTCAGCGCTGCGCTCCGGCTCGGCGTTGCGAACTGCTATCGAACGAGCAGCTTCGTCCAGTGCTGTCTCGCTTTCCCCGTCAAACGCGGCTGCGATGAGTGTGTAGTCGCCGTCATCAACCGCGGTCGTATCCCAATCGATTGACCAGTGACCCTCGGGGTTCGGCTCGCTTGCCTCGCCGATTTCGACTATCGAACCGGCTTCCTCGTAGGAGAACTGAACTCGTTCGGTCCCCGCCGGAGCATCGACCCGCAACGTCGCCGAGTTACTGAGCGTGGCACCTGCAGCGGGTTCAACCCACAGCACGCGAGGACCGGTTTCGGCATCCGGACCAGATTCGAACTGTGCCTGGACGTCTGATGAGGTCAGCGCGCGATCAAAGATCGCCAGTCGATGATACGTGCCGAGCCACGGTCGATCCGCTCCGACCTCGTTACCGAGTGCGAAACGATAGCTGCTGTTCCAGTTGGCGAATGAACCACCTATGGTGCCGCTGCTTACTTCAACGCCATCGATGAAAATCCGGACTGTTCCGTCCGAGGCTCGGGTGTAAACAACGTGTTGAAGCTCAGTTTTTACGCTATTTCCCGGACTCGAGAGTGACGGCTGCCCGTTCGAATTCGTCTCGCTGGTCCGGACACGAACGTCGTAGCCGGTGCCTGCGGTTCCGTTCGGATTCCCGTGGCCGAGTGTCATGTTCCGATCAAAGAGCCCGCTGGAGATCGTTGCTATTCGCGCTGGTCCGCTCTGGCTGGTCTGTTTCGGCGTGATCCAGGCCTCGATCGACAACTCGTTCGTTTCCTGGACCGCACTGATCAGACCGGTCGCTGCGCCAGTCGAAACAATGCGATTGGCAGTTGACAGGTCCAGTGTCCCATCACCCCATGTCACAGCCCCTGGATTCTCGATCGTCAGATCCAGCGGTGTAGCCGATCCCGAGATGTCCCGAACGGTTGCACCGCTCCCTTCGCTGAAGTCGTAGAGCGCGATGATGCCGTCGCCGACCGGTTCCGGCTCTTCGTTCTGAACCGTTATCGACCGAGCAGCTTCGGCAAGGAGATTGTCGCCACCCGGCGAAGCGTAAGCAGATGCGGTGATCTCATGCGTTCCGTCCGCAACGGACGTTGAGTCCCATTCCATTGACCAGCTCTCGGAGCCAGACTCGACAGTACCGAGGATGTTCGTCTGGTCCCCTTCGACGATCGCGAACTCGACCCGCTCGGTCTCTTCAGGAGCGTCGACGCTCAGCGTGACGTTTCCACTAACAATCGCACCCGCAGACGGCTCGAGCCAGCTCACAACCGGAACGGGGTCGGTTCCGCCGGGCTCACTGTCTTCGCCAGCTTCGAAGTTGATAAAGACCTCGTCGCCGGAAAGAGCACGGTCGTAGATGGCCACCAGGTGGAAGGTTCCAAGCCAGGGTCGATCTGCGCCGAGTTCATTGCCAAGCGCAAACGCGAAGTTGGAGTTCCAGTTGTTCAGGCTTCCGGAAACTGTCCGGTTTGAGACCTGTTGTCCATCAATGTAGAGCCGGGCCTCACCGTCCGGATCGCGCGTGTAGACGACGTGCTGCAGGTCCGTTGACGCAGATCCTTCTGCGCTTGATAGCGATGGCTGACCATTCTGATCGGTTGACGTGGCACGAAGCCGCGTGTCATACCTCGCCGCCGAGGTGCCATTCGGGTTTCCCTGGCCGAGAGTCAGATTGCGCTCGAACAGCCCACCGGAAATGGTGGCGATTCGGGCGGGGCCGCTCTGCGAGGCCTGAGCCGGTGTGATCCAGGCTTCCACGGTGATTTCGTTCGATGCCTGAGCCGCTTCGATGATCTTCGTTGCCGGGCCTTGAGTCGAGATCCGGTTGGATCCCGTCAAGGTCAGCGCGCCATCTCCCCAGGACGCGGAGCCCGCGTTTTCGATTTCCAGGTTGAGTGCGGATTCAGCACCGGACGTATCCTGCACGGTGGTCCCGCTGCCTTCCAGGAACTCATACAACGTGACCAGACCGGTGGATATTCGACTCGCCTCATCATTACGTACGGTCACCTGTCGAGTCGCCTCGGCGAGCAACTCGCCGCCATCACCGGCATCGAATGCTGCCGCTCTGAGCTGATAACTTCCGTCTGGGACCTCCTGCGTATCCCAGTTGCTTGACCACTGTTCGTCCCCACTCGGACTCTGAACAGTGCCGATTTCCGTCTCGTCACCATCAACGATGAAGCTGAACTCGATCCGCTCGGTTTCTTCCGGTGCGGTTACCGATAGCTCGATCGCTCCGCTGATCACCGCGTCTGCCGACGGTGTGACCCACGTCACCACGCCAGGTGGATCCGCCGGATCGCCGGACTCGGCGTCAGGTCCTTCCGCGAAGTTATGCGCGATCTCCAGCGAACTCAGTGCGCGATCGTAGAACGCCACCAGATGGTACGTTCCAAGCCAAGGTCGATCGGCACCAATCTCGTTGCCGAGTCCCAGTCGATAGCTATCGTTCCAGTTGGAGAACGTGCCGCCAACGCCGGCGCTCGAAACCTCAACACCGTCCAGGAAGACACGTGCGGTGCCGGCTGACGTGCGCGTGTACACCAGGTGGGTGAGCTCTGTCGTCGCCGTGCCCTCGTCGGTCTCGAGTGATGGTTGGCCGTTCGCGTTTGTCGTTGTCGTGCGAAGCCGGGAGTCAAACCTGGCGGCGGACCCGCCCTGGGTGTTCCCGTGCCCAATCATTAGATTGCGATCCTGAAGGCCGTCCGACATGGTGATGATGCGCGCCGGCCCGGCCTGAGACGCGGAAGATGGTTGAACCCACGCCTCGATTGTCAACGAATTGCTCTCCTGGAAGGCATCGATCAGTTTAGTCGCCGGACCTTCACTCGCGACTAGTGTCGAGGACGTAAGTTGAAGCGTTCCTTCGCTCCAGTTCACTGACCCCGAATCACTGACCTGAAGATCGAGCGGATCCCCGGTTCCGGAGACGTCATGAACGGTGCTGCCACCCCCTTCGTTGAACGGGAACAGCGCCTGCAAGCCGACGATTACGCGACCTTCATCCGGCGGTGGAATCGATGGCGCGACGGGGCGGAGATGTCGGTTCAGCGCGGTACTGACCGCGCGATTCTCATAGAGAAGCACGCGATCGTGATCCCAGCCGATCGAGATGATGTCGAGATCTCCGTCGCTGTACATGTCGGCAACTTGCGCGCCCATGTGGTGCTCATCACCTACACTGACAACGTGCTCGATCCATGCCCCGCCGACACCGTCCGCGTTCTCGTATACCAGCATTCGGGCACTGGTCGGATCACTGAGGTTGTGCTCGCCGACGACAACGTCCAGGGCACCGTTGTTGTTCATGTCACGAACATCCAGGCTCATCGGGCCGACGATCTCTGCGATTACGTGCTCTTTCCAGGGGTCCGTCGCGACTTCACCCTGCTCGTACCACGCCAGTTTGACGGCGTCACTGGAACTCTCATAGCCAACGACTGCGTCCAGCCGGCCGTTCCCGTTGATGTCTGCCAGGAAATTTCGGTCTGGTTCATCAGCCTCAAACAAGGTATGCGCAGACCAGGAATCGCCGTCGTTGCGAAGCCACTTCGTCCCCAGCAGAAGATCCAGGCTACCGTCGCCGTCGATATCGCCAACGCTCAGGTCTTCACCCTGGGAGACCTCGGAGATCTGTTCCCAACCCCAGGTTTCTGAGACCGGATCGTTCGGCACACTCAGCAACTGGACACCGGCCCCGACATCGTGCCAGGAAAGCGCGACGCCGAGCTGATCGTTCTGGAAATAGTCGACCGCAACGCCCTGAAGGAAGGTACCCTGTGCGGTCGGGATGTTGTCATGAATTGTGAAGTTTCCGCTGCCATCATTCTCTGCCCAGACAAACTCGGCGTTGGACTCGCTTCCTTTGCCCTTTGTTCCAAGGATGTCCGGATAGCCGTTTCCGGTGAAGTCGTACACCGATGCCATCCCGTAGAGCGGGCTGCCGATGGTGTGGCGTGTCCAGCTTGTGCCGGGCACACCGGGATTCTCATACCACCACCCACCCGTGATGATGTCCTGATGCCCACTTCCATTGATGTCCGCAGCCGTGATGAACAGGCTTCGCCAGGGCTTGTCCACGTCAATCTCATGGCGCTCCCAGAGATCGAGCGGCAACTCGGCGTCAGCGACCGGTCCCTGATTCAGCCAGACATCGAGGCGCGGGGTGTCCCAGTTGTACGGCTTGCCGAGAATATCCAGCCGCCCGTTCCCATTGAGATCACCGATCTTTGACTCGTGGTTGCCGATTCCGATTGAAACCTCGGCCTTTTCAAAGTCCCCGGTTCCGTCGCCGTAGAAGATCCACATCTTCGCTTCTTCGTTGGTTCCATCGTGCCGCATTTCCGCGGCGAAGATGTCGAGGTGCCCGTCGTCATCGATATCGACAATGTCCAGACTGTGTCCATTGACGATATCCCGATCGAGCAGCTCATGACTGATCCAGTCACCGTCGATGAGTTCGTACCAGCGGATCGGTCCAACGTGATCGGCAGCCGAGAAGACGACTTCCGGTGCGCCACTACCGGTGAGATCGCCTGCCGCTGCGGTACCGTAGCGCAGTTCGTCATCAATGATGTGCGGGGTGAAGTTGTAATCGCCTGTGTGCTCGTACCAGCGACCGCCACCGACAATGTTGACGATGCCGTCACCGTTGATGTCTGCGCTCGCCAGACCTTCCATTTCATTCCCCGTGTAGGAGAAGATCTCGTGGATCGGCCACGGTTCGACCTCGCGCGGATCCTCTGGGATTTCGGCCAGCAGGAGTTTCGACGCGCCCTGGTTCCAGAAGACCAGTTCGGCCCGGCCGTCGCCGGTAAAGTCAGCGAAGATCTGGTCGTGATGCTTGTTTGCTCCCGAGTCCTTGATGATCCGACGAGTCCACGGGACCTCCGGATCGTAGTCGGGATACGGATTCTCCCACCAGTAGACCTTGTTACCGGTGATGTCCTCGCCGATCACAAAGTCCAGCGCACCGTTCCCGGTGATGTCGTAGAATGCTCCACCGGCTTCCAGTGAGAGCGGATCTTCGTCGATGATGTATCGTTCCCAGCCATCCTCAACGGGCCGGAACCACGTGACTGCGGGTGCCCCGCCACGAGAGCCGATGATGATGTCATCGATGCCGTTGTTGTCGACATCGAACACCAGTGCCGAGGTATGGCTCGGGGTGCCCGGATCCGGAATATCGCCGTTCTTGCTCGTCAGATGCTTCCAGAGCATGCGCCCGTCAGTTGTGAGAGTTTCCGTGGAGCTGGAATCATCTCCATCTGCGAATA
>SLMJ01000269.1 GCA_007133615.1 Thermomicrobiaceae bacterium
CACCGAACCGTAAAGGAGAGATGTACATGCGCCTGCTGATCCTCACCGCTGCGCTGATGCTGGTGGTCGCAGCCTGCAACGGCGTTGCCGACGACGATACTGACGACGTGGCCGAACCAGATCCAGCGCCGACCGAAGATGTTGCCGATGAGGAGCCGCCCGATCCGACTCCGACCCCGGCACCAGTTGAAGATGACGGCGACGCCGTAGATGACGATCCAACTCCGACGCCCGAGCCAGATGTGACCGAAGACGAACCCGCCGATCTGCAGGAGGCCGTCGATCAGGTCGTTGAAAACGTCGTCGAACTCCGCGGTCTGGAGATGGTCGAAGATCTGGAGTTCGAGTTGATCACCTCTGATGAACTTCGGGAACATCTCGAGGAAGACACCGAGATCGAGCAACTCGAGATCGATATGGACTGGACGCTCCGGCTTATTCCGGATCGGGACGAGGACATCGAACAACTACTGATTGACATGCAGGTTGCCCAGGTGGCCGGCTTCTATGATCCCGAAACGCAGGAGACCTTCGTAATCTCGGACGACGACGACCTCTCGGCGATGGATGAGGTCATCCTGGCGCATGAGATCGTCCACGCTCTGCAGGATCAGCACTTCGATCTGGGTCTGCTGGTTGAGCCGGAACCCGAATACGATGCGTCAATGGCATTGCGGTCGGTCATCGAAGGTGATGCGGTGATCGCTCAGGAAGTCTACGCACAGGAATACCTGGACGAAGAACGCATGTCCGAGTTTCAGCAGGAGGCGATGGCCGCGCAGCAGGACGAGGAAGCCCAGGCGGCAATGGAGGCGGTTCCCTCTTATTACATGGAATCGTTCCTGTTCCCGTACTCGGCCGGGCCGGAGTTCTTCCTTCCTATGTACGAGGGCGACATGAGCGTGTTCGATGAGTATCTGGAAGATCCACCCGTTTCGACCTATCAGGTACTCAACGGTGAAGCCTATCGAGCGGGCGAAATCGATGATCCGGTCGACGTTGAGCTTCCCGACATTGAAGGGCGCCTCGGTGACGACTGGGAGCAGCATGAACACGGTACATTTGGCGTTTTCAACCTGTTCATGATGCTGAATGAGAACGGTGCGGAGCAGCCCCAGGTCGTGCTGGACGGCTGGGCCGGTGGTTACGTCGGTTTCTACGCAGATGCTGACGAGGAACACGTTCTCGCTGCTGTCTCAACCGTCTGGAGCGACGCCGACGAGGCTGCAATGTTCGAAGACGAGCTCGCCTCGACCTTTGCCGATTACGATGAAGAAGATGGTGTCTGGACCGATGGCGAGCGTTATCACACGGTAATCGTTGACGATGACACCGTCGACCTGATTTCGTCGACCGATCCGGATGCGCTACTAGACGCAGCGGAGATCGAGTAACCCCAGGACATTCGTCATAACTCTCCCCTCTCCCATTACAGGGAGAGGGGCCGGACGTGAGGGCTTCAGACCTATGCCTCCGGTAGATTGGGCAGCTCCGTCTGCCCCTGCCTACCGAAATCTCCGTCAGACTGGGCCAGACACGTTCGGCAGGCTCAGTGCAGGCTCCGGTGGCCGGTCTACCAGAAGCAGCTTCTGAGGCCGTCTGTTTTAAGCCTTCCGCTGCCGAGGATCGAACAGATCCCGCAGGCCATCACCTAGCAGGTTGAATCCGAGTACGGTTATCGCGATTGCCAGCCCCGGGAAGATCGCAACCGACGGAGCGAGCTCCATGAAGCCGCGTCCCTCGTTCAGCATCCGCCCCCAGGTTGGCGTTGGCGGGGACGCGCTGAGCCCCAGGAACGAAAGCGCCGCCTCGGCCAGAATGGCGTAGCTGAAGCTCACCGTGATCCGGACGATCACGATACTGAGAATGTTCGGCGCGACATGCCGAAACACCACTCGTGAAACACTGCTACCAAGCGCTCGCGCGGCCTCGACGTATTCCCGGTTCGACTCGCCCATTGTTGGCGCTCGAGCCGTACGGGCGAAGATTGGAATATAGACGATTCCGATCGCGATCATGGCATTGAAGATCGAGGGCCCGAGAATCGCCAGAATCGCGATCGCCAGCACGATGTCCGGGAACGTGATCAGCGTGTCCATGATCCGCATGATGAAGGAGTCGACACGACCGCCACTGTAGCCGGCAAGAAGGCCGAGCGGAACCCCGATAATCGTGGCGATCCCGACTGAGATGAACCCGACCATCAGCGAGATCCGGGCGCCGTACATCACCCGGCTGAGCGTGTCCCGTCCGATACTGTCGGTGCCGAACGGGTGCTCCATTGAGGGCGAGGCGATCCGGTTGGCCATGTTGCGTTCAAACGGATCATGCGGCGCGATGACCGGCGCCAGGATCGCGACGACGACAACCGTCGTAACGATGATCAGCCCGACCAGCGCCATCTTATTGTTTCGCCAGAAGGTGATCTGTCGTCGGAACCATTCGTTCCACGTGTACTCGAACTCCGCACCAGTCATCTGGTGGGTCTTTGAGAGCGCTTCGCTTTCCCGTGTCTGTGCCATTATTCGTACCGAATCCTCGGGTCAAAATACGCGTACGAGATATCAACAAGCAGATTGATCATCACAAAGACTGATGCGAACACGAGTACGACGCTCTGAACGAGCGGGTAGTCGCGATTGCTGATTGCGAAGATCAGCAACTGGCCGATTCCTGGGTAGGAAAAGAGCTCTTCGATCACGACTGCGCCACCGAGCAGAAAGCCGAGCTGCAGTCCGATGACGGTGATCGTCGGGAGCATGGCGTTTTTCAGGGCGTGACCGAAGACGGTGACGCGTTCGGAGAGCCCCTTTGCCCTGGCTGTCCGGATGTAATCCTGGCTGAGGACGTCCAGCATCGTGCTTCTGGTCATCCGGCTGATACTGGCTGCCAGGCCGATTCCCAGTGCAAGACAGGGCAGGATGAGGTGGCGTAACGCGCCCACTGGATCGACAAAGGGGGACGTGTATCCGCTGACGGGAAACCACCCCAGGTTAAGAGAGAAGGCGAGCATCAGCAGCAACGCCAGCCAGAAGTGCGGAACGCACAGGCCAATCAGAGCGAAAAACATGGCAATGTGGTCCCAGCCAGTCTTCGCCTTGTACGCCGCGACCACTCCCGCAGGTATTCCGACACAGACAGCGATCAGCATTGCCCCGGCCGAGAGCATCATTGTCGGCAGGATTCTGCTGCCAATCAGTGATGCGATCTGCTCCTGGGTGCGGATTGATTGTCCGAAGTCGCCCTGGACGATGTTGAACATCCAGAGGAAGTACTGCTCGTAGAGCGGAGCATCGAGTCCCCACTTCTGGATTAACTGTTGTTCCACCGTGGGAGAGAGATCCTCCCCCAGCAGCAAGCGGATCGGGTCCCCTGGAATCAGCCTCACCAGAAAGAAGACGAGGATCGACACGAGGATGAGAACCCCGACCGCCTGAATCAGTCGTCGAATAATGTACCGAAGCATGTGACCTCTGGTTGTACACCAGCGCATTCCGGGCCCCGAGTGGCCCGGAATGCGCGCTTACCCGGGACGTCTGCTAGCTCTCGACGCGAACGTCCTTCAGATAGACATGGTACGCAGGGTGTTGCTGGAATCCTTCAACGTAGTTCGCCCAGCCCATCGTGACGTTGGGGATGTACAACCAGAGCCACGGCAACTCATCGACCAGGATCTCCTGAACCCGGTCGTAAATTTCCTTGCGTTCGTCCTCATCGATCGTCACACGACCCCGCTCGAGGAGTTCATCCAGCTCCTCGTTCTCATACACGGTCGCGTTGTGGACCCCTTCGGAGTGATACCGGGGATAGAAGGTCTGGTCCGGGTCGACACGGGCGGAATAGCCCATGAAGGTGAACTCGAAATCGCTCTGCAGGTAGATGTCTGGCCAGTAAGTCGCCCACTCCGTCTGGACAATCCGGAGATCGATGCCGATCTCGGCAAGGTCTGCCTGGACGATCTCGGCAACCTCGCTGGACGGAGTCCAGTCCGGGATCGGCATATCCAGGGAGAATCCGTCACCGTACCCGGCCTCTTCCATTAACTCCCGGGCGCGATCCAGATCACGCTCGTAGTCCGGGATCTCGACGTACCAGGGAGATTCCGGTGGGTGGGGAATGTTCGAGATCTGGCCGTTTCCCCAGAGTGCTGCCTCGAGAATCGCTTCCTTGTCGATTGCGTGCGCCACAGCCTTGCGCATGCGAACGTCTGCGAAGTGTCCCTCAGAACAGTTGAACGCCAGGTACTGGTGCGTCAGGCCGGAGATCGGGTTAATCTCGAAGTCGCCTGCTTCCATGAGATCCTCGAGCATGTGATCCGGGACCGAGTACGTGATGTCAATCTCTTCGGCACGCATCGATGTCAGTCGGACATCGGCGTCTGGCAGGAATCGCCAGTTGACCCGGGCAGCATGCGGCAGATCGTCTTCCCAGTACTCGTCGTGGCGCTCCAGAGTAACCTGCGAACCACGATCCCAGCTGACGATCTTGAATGGACCACAGCCGACCGGGGTTGTGGTGTCGTAGTCGTCCATATCGGTGATAGCACAGCGATGAGAGAGGACAGCCAGGAACGGCGCGAATGGCTCCGACAGCCGGAACTCGATCGTCCGGTCGTCGATCGCTTCGACGCTTTCGACCTGCTCGAAGTCCGGCGTGAGCATGGAGCCGCTTTCCGGGTCCATGATGTTCTCGAAATTTCGAACGACCTCGTTGGCGTCGCAAGGCTTGCCATTGTGGAATACCAGGTTCTCCCGCAGCGTGAACGTCCAGACCAGGCCCTCATCGTCGGATTCCCAGTCTTCGGCGATCATCGGAGAGAGGCCGAGGTCGAAGTCCAGCCAGACCAGACCAGGCATCGCGACGAAACCGATCAGTCCGGCCGCAGCGGCGGTGAGGTTGTGTGGATCGAGATCCGGCGGCTCTTCAGCGACACCGAGGTTGATAACCATCGCGTCGTCATCGACCTCGTCATCGACATCGTCCGGGTCGTCTGGCTCATCTTCCACTTCGTCGTCATCATCTACCGCATCATCTTCGTCATCCGGTTCCACAGCGGCAATGTCGTCATCGTCGGCATCGAGGTCGTCCGGATCATCGCAACCTGCCAGCAGCATGGCAGTAGTGGCAGTCATGCCGAGTGCCATCGCCCCGTTGAGAAATGTCCGGCGCGAGATCTTGCCCTGTTGATACCGTTCGAACAGGCGCTGAAGCTTCGGACCGCTCATGGTCTCCTCCTCCAAGTGAGTACCGTCCCACACAACAACGCGGGAAACCAGCCGGTGTCCGGGTAGCGACTTCCGGCACGCGCTCGAAAACGAGGTAACGCAATGCGCCGCCGGGCAGCTACATGCCGTTCCGTTTTCGAGCGACCAGGATTGCAGCTTGCCAGTTGCCCTGGTGATATTTCCGCGCGTCCGATGGAAAAGATAATAACCGGGACCCAGAATCGTGTCAAAACCATAATTGTGTGAACGGCGGTACTTGTGGCCCGGAATTGAGCTATTCCGCGGTTTCGTTGCAGTAGTTCAGCAGTGGCCTCCTGACCCCCACCGCTATATACTTTGCCTGCTGGTAAGTAATCAGAGTGTGAGATTCGGCGAAATCGGGCAGGCGAAGCGCCTCCGGGCCGGTATGAAACCGAGGTAGTAATGCGGCGAGTGAGCGTTCTTCTGATTCTGCTGCTCCTGGTAGCAGCGTGTACTACGGCTGCGGATGATCAGGCCGACGATACGGTTGATCCGACACCGACGCCGGCCGTGGATGAAACCCAGCCCGAGGAGACCCCGGCCCCGGAGCCAACCCCGACACCCGAACCAACGCCCACGCCAGAGCCCGAAGATGAGATCAGCGAAGAGCTACAGGCGCTGGTCGATGAGGTCACAGAAAACGTCGTCGAGCTGCGCGGACTTGAGCTGCTGGAAGATCTGCAGTTCGCAATCATGTCTCGCGACGAACTGGCCGAGATGCTCGAAGAGGAAGTTGAACTTGATCAATCCGACATCGACCTCTACTGGATTCTGCGGCTGATCGATGACCGGGAGATCGATCTGGAACAGATGCTGATCGATGTCCAGGCGGCTGACGTCTATGGGTTCTACGATCCGGAGACGCAGGAAACCTACATCATCGCTGAAGATGAGGATCTGAGCGCGATGGAAGAGGTATTCCTGGCGCACGAGATTACTCACGCCCTGCAGGATCAGCACTTCGGCCTGGACCGCATCCTTGATGAAGATGACCGCGACTACGATGCGCTGAACGCGTTCATGGCAATCGTTGAAGGGGACGCCGTCCTGACGCAGGAGCTCTACGCCCAGCAGTATCTCGGCTCGGAACGACTGCTCGAGTACCAGCAGGAAGCGATGGCGGCGCTACAGGACAGCGAGATGGACGGGCTCATGGATGAGATCCCGGCCTACATCATGGAGTCGCTGTCATTCCCCTATATTGCTGGACCGATGTTCATGCTTCAGGCATGGGATGGTGATATCAACGGGATTGACCAGTTCCTGCAAGACCCGCCGGTCTCAACCCAGCAGATTCTCAACCCCGCAGCCTACCTCCGGGGTGACATCGAAGACCCGGTGGTCGTTGAGCTACCCGATCTACTGGAGCCACTCGGTGACGACTGGGAGCTCTACGACGAGGGAACCTTCGGCGTGTTCACGCTGGGCTTCATGCTGGAGGCGAACGGTATCGCGGAGCCAGATGATGATCTCGAATGGTGGAACGGCGATTCGTTCGCCATGTATCGCGACGGTGATGATATTGTCAGTGTTCTCGCGACCCAGTGGTACGACGAGGAACGGGCCGCCGGGTTCGAGGACTTGTTGCTGGAGACGATGACGGATTACACCGAGGAAGACGGCGTTTATTCGGGCGATGGACGGTTCCACAGCATTGAGGTTGATGGAGACCTGGTGACGTTGATCTCGGCGACGGATCAGGACGTGCTCGAAAGCATCAGGTAGGGGCCGACGCCCCGAGCCTGTCTCACAATTCAGAATCTACCGGTAGATTGGGCAGCTCCGTCTGCCCCTGCCCACCGAATCGCCTGTCGGACTGGGC
>SLMJ01000239.1 GCA_007133615.1 Thermomicrobiaceae bacterium
ATGATCCAGCTCACCCGCCAGGTCGGGCTGGTGTCGATTGCTCGCTCTCCAGCCGCAGGTTGATTGAGAACGTGATCGCTCATCGTCGTACAGCTCCCTGTTCGATTGCCTCTGCCGGCTCACTATCCTCAGCCGGTTCGCCGGTCAGTGTGAGAAAGACATCATCGAGCGACGGTCGGCGAATGTGCAGGTCGTCCGGTTTGATCCCGTGGCTGTCCATAAGGCGGACTGTGGCCATCAGGTCGTCGACGCCGTCGCTGGTTGGAATGGCCATCGTAAACTCGGATTCATTGACGTGCGGGGACGCAGCACCGACCCCGGAGAGCGCCGTAACTGCCGACTTGAGCGTCTCCAGATCATGAAACTGCATCTGCAGCACATCTCCGCCGATCTGCGCTTTCAGTTCGGTGGAGGTGCCTTCGGCAATCGTCCGACCGTGGTCGATCACCACGATCCGGTCCGCCAGCTCATCGGCCTCTTCCAGGTACTGGGTCGTCAACAAGAGGGTCACGCCACCGTCTACGAGCTCCCGGATGTGTTCCCAGAGGCTGATTCGGGTGCGGGGGTCAAGACCGGTCGTCGGTTCATCGAGCAGAAGCACCGGCGCGTTGGAGACAATGCTGGCAGCGAGGTCGAGTCGTCTCCGCATCCCGCCGGAGTAATTCTTGGCAACGCGGTCTCCAGCGTCAGAAAGGTCGAATCGCTCCAGCAGTTCTTTTGCCCGATTCCGGGCGTCCTTGCGACTGAGCCGGTAGAGCCGGCCGACCATCTCCAGGTTCTCGAATCCGGTCAGATTCTCATCGACCGCCGGATACTGCCCGGCCAGGCCGAATGACATCCGGGCACGCTGTGGATCCTTGATGACGTCGATGCCATTGATCCAGGCATTGCCACTGTCCGGCTCGAGCAGCGTCGTCACGATCCGGACGAGTGTGGTCTTGCCGGCACCGTTCGGCCCCAGAAGTCCCAGTACTTTCCCGGTCGGTGCTTCCAGCGAAACGTTATCGACCGCGACCAGGTCGCCGAATGATTTGGTGAGGTTCTCGACGCGGACTGCTGCGTCGTCTGCATATGTCATCGCGTTCCTGATTTCTCGTAGCTGATCATTGGCGCGTACCGGAGCCAGCGATCATCGTGCAATTGGTCAAGCATGAACCGGGCAACGTCTTCTCTTGAAATCGGTGCAAAGCCCGGTTTGTGAAATCCAGCGGTCAGATCCCCCCTGGCTGGTTCATTATCGAGTCGGGGAACGCGGACGATCGTCCAGTCCAGCGAGCTCTGCCGAATCAGGTCGGTTGCCTCTTCAGCGTCCTGCAAGACGTGCCCGGCAACCAGACGCATAAGCGGGATGATCAGCCGGGAAGCGAACGAAGCCTGGTCATTGGGATCGGACACGCCGGCCCCGACCAGGAAGACGAGTCGACGGACCCCGGATGCCTGCATCGCTTCGATCAGATTGCTGGAGGTGACCGTCAGCAGATTCGCGACCGATGGACGTTCCCGCACCTGTCCGATCACGCTTATGACCGCGTCCTGACCATCGACTGCACGCATCACCGATTCGAGGTGCTGAGCATGCCCCTCGACCACCCGGAGTCGCTCGTGTTCCCGGTGCATCCGGTTCGGATAGCGCGCAAGCGCCGTCACCCAGTAACCCTCTTCAAGGGCCTGATCAACGAGATGCCTGCCGGTCTGGCCGGTTGCGCCGAGTACGCAGATATTCATGTCACCTGCTCTCGTGCCTGGTTCCGCTGACGGGTGAGCGTCTCTTCGAGCTGGCGCGCAAGCTGCTCCATGGGTCGCGTGCTGTGGAACGTCCGGCTGAAGAGAATACCGCCTTCGATGCCGGCAAGGATCGTCGTGCTGAGTTCTGCCGCATCGTCCGGAGTGAATCCGTCTTCCTCCAGATGCCCGGCGAGGACTCCGTGTAACTTGCCGTAGGCCTGTTGACAGGCTTCATTGATGCGCTCGTTGGTTGTGGCCGTTTCCAGCGCAACAGTTGTGAGCGGGCCGCCTTCACGGTATCCGGTCTCCTCCAGTCGCTGAGCGATGTGGCGGATCATCCCGGCCATGGCGACGACCGAATCGTCCTGTGAGGTGCAGACTTCGTCGAGTTTGTTCGAGATGCCCTCGCTGATGGCCTCGATCGCCTCCACCGCCAGGCCTTCCTTGCCTTCCGGGAAGTAGTGGTAGAAGGAGCCTTTTGGCACGCCACTCTCTTTGATGATCTGGTTGATCCCGGTCGCGTGGTAGCCCTGCGACTCGAACAGCCGCCAGGCAGTTCGCAGGATCTGGTCTCGCTTGGAAACGGTTTCGCAGGACATGAATTCTCCTCTCGTCGTGAAATTATATAGACCGGTCTAGTTGAATGCAAGAGAGACGGGTGGTCGTTGACTGTCAATCCTGAGCGCCAGCGAAGGATCTCGGCTCGCGAGGAGTCCCGTGGATTCGGAGGCGAGATCCCTCACGTCCGTTCGGGATTGACAGGAGGGGGAGCGGACTCGGGATTGACAGCGGACAGAGGGCTGGGATTGACAGAGAGAATGGGGGTCGGGATTGACGGGAGGGGGAGCGGACTCGGGATTAGCAGGAGCAGGTGGTCGGGATTGACATGGGCAGGGTGTCGAGATCAGCTCACCTGTTACCCCGCTGATCAGCGCTCCAGTCGCAACACCGGAGAGAACCACCGCGTCCATGTTTCGTCCTTCGTGAAGAGCAGAACCTGCCGGTCTCGGGCGAGATCGGCAATCAGGCGAGCGGCTCCAGCGAGTCGCTCATCATCGAAATTCACACACGGATCATCCAGCAGCAGCGGCAGGTTGCGATCGCCGGAGAGGGCATCCACCAGCGCGGCCCGGATCGAGAGGTAGAGCTGGTCCCGGGCACCGCGACTGAGCTGATCGAGTGAAATCGTTGACTGGCCGGTGCCAGAGACTGTCGGCGTCATCGTGTCCCGTTCGAGGTGAACACGTTCGTAGCGACGATCGGTCATACCCGCCAGGTAAGATCCTGCTCGATCGGCCACCGGATCCAGGGCATTTTCCTGAAACTCACGGACGCTCGAGTGCAGCGCGTCGATCGCGAGGGCGTGCGCATCGGCGTTCAGTCGAACCTGTTCGAGCTGATCCCGTACCTCAGCGATCCGAATCCGGAGCTCTCCGGCATCCTCGGTATCTCGCCGCAAATGTTGTCGTTCCAGTTCGACTTCATAGAGGCGACGCTCGGCGCTTTCCCTGGTGTGCTCGGCAGTTTCGACCGCCGAGCGATACTCGGCAATCTGCTCCGCGCTGACCTGTCGGAGTTCGGGGTGCTCCTCGAGCAGATGCTGTCGCTCCTGACGAGCCAGCGCGACATCCTGCTGAATCCGGGTGAGACGTTCCTGGCGCTCGCTCAGTTGACCTCCATCAACCGATTCCACCTGCTGAAGCAGTTGATCGATCTCGCGAAGCCTGGCGGCCCGCTTTTCCAGCGCTTCCACGTCCGCCTCACCGGTTTCCTGCAGTAGCTGATCGCGCCGTTTCTCCTGCTCCTGAAGTTCCTTCCGGGCTGTTTCAAGATCGGCTTCCGGTTGATCATCGACCTCCGGCATCGCGTTCAGACGCAATTCGTTTTCCTGAAACTCGCGCGCCCGGTAGAAGAGATCCTCCAGTGTCTCGACCCCGGATTCCGCGAGTAACTGTTCCCGTTTGTGCTGATAGTTGGCCAGCACCCGGTTCGCTTGATCGAGGTCCTCACGGAGCTGCGCGATCTCCGGAGTGCTGATCTCGTCGACTTCCGGCGCTCTGGATCGACGTCCCATCACGAGGGCTGCGATACCGAGCGCGATCGCCACGAGCACGCCAGCGGCAAACCCCGGGTTGACCAGAACCGCCAGCCCGATGGAAACGAACAGCATTCCGCTCGCAGCACCGATCAACGCGTTCCTGATCATCTCGTTCGATCTCGCCGGCTGCCTTGTCCGCTGTTCCCGCTGGATTGCCCGGTCAAGCTGGCGCTGGAGTTCGGTAACATCACGCTCGGATTGCTCGGCCTCATAGCCGATCTGCCGGACTTCGGATGGATCGACGTCACCCGGAATCCGGAGCCGCTCCAGTTCGGATTCCAGGAATTTCCGCCGTTCGCGAATCCCGCGATTCCGCTCGGCTTCTTCAGAGCGCATCTCGATCCGCATCTGCAAGCGTTCGATGTCCCGGGCGAGATCGCTGATCTCACCCGGCTCCGGGTCGCCGGGTATCTGACGCTTCGAACGCTCCTGCTCGAGCTCCGCCCGCCGATCACGCGCGCCCGTCATCCGTGTGATCTGCTCTTCGAGTTCATTCCAGGCAAAGCGCTTCTGGTTCTCCTCAGCAATAGCCTTCTGCAACTCTCCGTGCTTCTGAACAAGGGAGCTGTAGCGTTCACGTGTCTGATTTGCATCGGAAAGCTGCTGCTGCAGATCCCGCTCTTGCTCTGTGAGGCTGACCACCTGCTCCTGAATGGATTCCGCCTGATACAGGCGCTGGTTGAGATCTTCGAGCTGAGCCTGAAGCTGTTCCTGACGGCGATCACTCCGCTTGCCGGGAAGCTTGATCAACGTATCAAGTTCCGCTTCGAGGTCACTGATGGCAGTTTCGTAGTTTGCCTCGACAGTTCCGCTGATCAGCCGCTTGATCTGAGCCGTGAACTCGCCCAGGGACTGATCCTGCACCCGGTCCTGCCCGACGAAGACGGTGCGCAGAAAAACGTCATGCTCGGTAAACCCGATCCAGTCGTGCAGCATCGACTGGTAACGCCGGTCCTCCTGAGTCCGACGTTCGACCAGGCCTCGCCCCTCGTAGACCTGGTCACCGTTGACACGCACCACGACCTGTTGATCAAGGAAGCGCCGCTCGACCTCAATGCGGTCCTGATCGGCGATGAAGGTGAGAATGCCGATCATATGCGCATCGCCATTCCAGGGAGTCAATAGTTCCGGGGATGGAATCCCGAACAGCGTGCCGGTGATCGCCCGCATCAGGTTCGATTTGCCGGCTTCGTTCGGTCCGATGATCAGGTTTGGGGAACCATCCTGAAACTGCAAATCGATCGTCTCGTGCTGAGCGAAACCGCGCAGGCAGAAGTGCTCTAGCTTCATCGGGCACTCCGCCGTTCGAGCTGGATCAGTCCCACCTGCAAGGCAAGCTCGGCAACACGGCGCTCGCGATCGTCCCCGGCTGCTGCTATCCGGTCGCGCAATCGCCGGACGAACTCGCCGCGAATGGTGTGCTCGTTCTCGATCCGGCGGACGTAACCGGAATCGACGACCGATGTCCGATCGGTCACCGTCAAATAGCAGAAATGATGGGCGAGACGCCTGGCCAGCGGGTCAGTATCAACGATCTCCTGCGGCGCACCGGTCAGCTCAGCGTTCAGAATCACCGTTTCATCCGCAAGCGTTGCAATGCGTTCGGCGATTTCGCTGTCGGTCAGCCCGGTAGCATCAACCGCTTCTCTCCGGGCGACCCGCTTCCCGCACGGAATCGTCGAAATCTGCGGTGGTCCGCCGGAAAACGTTGCCAGCGTCACCGAACGCTCGCCGGTTTCGCCGGCATGCAGGGGTTCCGGCGATCCCGGATACGCCGCCATGCCGGGACCGCCCTCGTTGATCGTCCTGGCTCGGTGCAGATGACCGAGCGCCAGATAATCCAGCTCTGTCGTCGCCAGGTCAGCGCTGCTCAACGGCAGATAGCGCTCAGCGACTTCGATATCCGAACGCGGGTCGACCGTGGCGTGCATCAGGCCGATGTGGACGTCGCTGTCGCCACGCCGGCGAAATCCGGGAAGCACATCCCGGTGACGGGTGTGATCGTGCGCGATGCCGTAGAGCGACACATTCAACCCGCTGGCGTAGATCTCTACCGGCTCCTGGCACTGGGTATCGCTGAAGAATACCGTGTTCTCCGGAAGCGCCTGCCGGTAGACCGAATCCTCATACCAGTAACTGTCATGATTTCCGGAGATCATTGCCACCCGGACGCCATCCTGTCCGAGCGCATCCAGCCAGGAGAAAAAGCGCGATGCGATTGCCCGATCGGGATTGTGCTGATCGAACTGGTCCCCGGCCAGAAGAAGCAAATGCACCCGCTGCTGCCGCGCGATCTGCCCGATCTCATCCAGCGTATCCAGCAGGTCCTGTCGCCGGGTCTGGGCAGCATCGCCCCAGCTCTGGAACGAACGCCCCAGGTGCAGATCCGCCGTATGCAGCACCCGAAGCTGGCTGACGTTGATGATCTCCATACCCGATGGCTCCGTTTGCTCCGATTACATCCGCTGCCCGGTGACCGGATTGATCTTGCAGGTCTCCACGTCATAAATGTTCCGATGCGAACGTGTGAGGTTTCCGCCGATCACGTGCAGGGAATAGCTCGGCTCATCGCCCACGGTCTCGATCGTGTGAATATCGCGTGGGGCGACCAGGCTGTGCACCTCACCGCGTTCCCGAACCCTGTGTTCCAGCAGCTTCAGGCGGGCATATTCCGGATCGCTCCCATCATCGATCCGCTCGTGCAGTGTTGTGAGTTGCTTCCCACCACAGACGCCGATAAGTCCCCAGTTCACGTGGTCATGTGTCGGGGTCGGCATTCCTGGAACGAACTCGACGACGTAGACCAGCAGAGACTCATCCGGAGCGCGGTAGTGATAGAAGCGGGAACGGCCGCTTTCCGGCGGAACACGCTTCGATTCATCCATCAACCCATCGAACCAGACGGCTTTTTCGACCAGCGGAAAAAGTCGCGCGGCGGCTTCCTGGCCGTCCTCGCCGAACTCTGCAACGATCTTGCGGGCGTCTTCAATGAACGCGTCCATGGTGTAATTGCTTGTGGTAGCCATAAATCGTTGTCCCTTCGGCCTGTGTGGCCTCTGACTCACGGTGTCGACGGACTCTACGATAATATTCCGGGAGCGATCGTGCTACGGCAGTTTCAACAAGGAAGTAATCCGGGTTCGCGTAAACTGTGACAGCTAATCGTCGCAAATTCGATCCGAATGTCAATTACTACGAGATTCTGGATGTGCCGTATTCGGCCAGCCGGCAGGAAATCACGCAGGCCTACCGGCACCTCATGCGACACGCCCATCCGGACAATCATGCCCGTGAACAGGACCGGAGAAAGGCTGAAGAGCGCGCGAAGATGCTCAACGCAGCCTATGCCGTGCTGAGCAAACCGGATGTGCGTCGTGAGTATGATCAGCTGTTCCGGCAGCAGGCAGTCTCGGATGCGATCTTCCAGCGGTATACCGGAAACGTTCCCGGCCAGCATGCCACTCATCGCCCGCAGCGGCGGCCGATGGACCCGGAACTCCGCCGCCAGCAACGCCGGGCCAATCGATCCGCATTCGTGCAGATTCTGATGTTCGCCGTAATGTGTGCGCTGGCCGTAATCGTTCTGATCATAGCAGCGAGCTTGATGATGCAGGGTCTCGAGTGGATTTTCTGAGTTCGGAAATGCGGGCTGATCCTGACAGGACGCCGGAAACTGCGTGGTAGGATAGCCCGAAACGTGGTCGTTCGTCAGACGGAAGGGTATTGCGCCCGATGGCGGATCAGAACAAACAACGGGGGAGACGCGAACGCCGCGGGAAACGACGGGCGGAACGCGAAGCTCAGGAAGCTCAAACCAGAAAACGCTACATGATCGGCGGCGGGATTATCGGTGCGTTCATCCTGATCCTCGGGATCGTCACGGCGATCGAGCTCATCGCTCAGGATGATGATGACGATAACGACTTCCCACCGATCGCTGCAGCATCAGCTACACACGGCGACATCCCGAGCGAGCCATATCTGCTCGGTGACCCGGATGCTCCAGTTCACCTGATCGAGTGGAGCGATTACCAGTGACCAGGCTGCGGATTTTTCGCCCGTGAGGCGAAACCACAACTGGTTGAGGAATACATCGAACCCGGTCTGGTGCAGCTCGAGTATCGCGACTTCGCCCATATCGGCGACGAGACGATTCGCGCGGCTGAAGGTGCTGCCTGTGCAGCCGATCAGGATCCTGACGCCTACTGGGATTACAACGAAACGCTCTATCAGAACCAGCACACTCCGCCGGTAAACGCGGGTGGCTATTCAGACTCCCGGCTGATCCAGATTGCCGAGGAACTGGGCCTGGACGTAGATGAATTCGAGTCATGTTTAGATGACGAAACGTTCAGAAACCAGATCGAGGAAAGCACGGAGCAAGCCCAGGCCGAAGGCATCACCAGCACGCCGCAGTTTCAGATCAACGGCCGGATCGTCGAGTGGGAGAGTTACGAGGCACTCGCAGCCGAGATCGATGCCGAGCTGGACGACGAATAACGCGTGGTTCGAAGCGCAAGAAAAAACGCGAGATCGGAGACCCCTTATCTTCGCCGATCCCGCGTTTCTCCGGTCGCTCTAGGCGATGTGTTCTGATGCTTCTGCCTTCTCGCGCAGGACACGTCTCAACACGATCATCGCCCGGTGAACGAGTTGCTTGATACCGCCCTCGGTGCGATTCATCAGTACCCCGACCTCGTGGTTCTTCAGGCCATGGAAGTACTTCAAGATCAGAGCCCGTTGCTGATCCTCACTGAGCTGCTGGATCGCTACCTGTAACTGATCGAACATGGAGCGCCTCAGAATGGCCTCCAGTGGATCATCAAAACTTCCTCGCTGATCAACAAGCCGTTCGACATACTCCATCGTGACTTCACGGCCGCTGACCTGTCGATGGCGGATCACCAGGTTACCAGCAATGCGGTAGAGCCACGCGCTGAACGGAATTCCCCGCCATTCGTAGGACGCCAACGCGCCAATCGCCTGTTGAAACGTCTGGGCAGTGAGGTCTTCCGCAACTTCGTGATCACTCACCCGACGGTAGATGTACCGGTAGATCCGGTCAGCGTAGCGATCGTACAGCGGAGCGAATTGGCGGATATCCTGCTTTGCACGTTGGACAATGTCAGCCTCATCGGACCAGGGAAGTGCTTCCAGATCAGAGCTGCGGTCAGGCAACTGGCAAACGCCGGTTTTCAGCTCTTGCTGATTTTGGTCAGAGCCTCTAGCAAGCAGGTTCGGGGGCGAGGCGGAGACGTACGCGATCGTCATAATGATCCCCCTCGAAGGAACGGGACAGGTGCAAAAAGAGAAGCGGCACGGTTCAGATTGGTTGCCGAAAGCGTTGTTACGCTCAGTTTAGTTACATAACGTTACACCCATAATGAAATGTTATACCATCAACATGACATTGACATTACAACTGAGTCTTGTGCCGTCATGCACAAGAGGTAACGAATCAACTAACCGGCGGTTGCGTCGAGAACCGCAAATGCGTGCCACATAGTTCGCCCGGTCCGATTCTCCAGCGAGGAATGACCGTTCGCACCGGTCGAAACCGGTACCATTGCGCCACTCATCGGGCTGCGAACTCCCAGTACGTACGATTAGAATGAAACGGCGACATCGAGAAGCGTTGCTCGCCATCATCGCAGTATGCTTTGATTATCCAAACGATTTTGCGAACGTACGCGACCTCGTAGAACAACAATCGCCGGTACACCGGTCTCGTTACCCGCGGAGCCCCTGATGCTGAAGCGTCTCGGTATCGATCTGCAAACTCATGTGGATACCATCCACCATGCCGCCGTGGAGATTCTCCGGGAGTCACCCGATCCACAGACGATTGCTGCCGGGCAGCGAGCCATTGATGTCGTCATCGAGCACGCCGGCAACTCTTCGCAGACCAGACCGGTTATTGACGCAGCTCAGCTTACCCGCGAGGCATTCCAGGTAATCTCCGGTCAGTCCGTGTCAGACAAGGCCCGGTCGGGGCATTATGTCGCCGCGATCGTTGCCGACCTGAGCCGGACGATTGACGCACTGGACAGCGGAAACGATCCCCAGCCGTATGTCGCCCATGCTCGTTCGCTATTCGGATCGCTCCCCCGGCCAGATGAGGAGAATCTGGTTGAGATCGATCTCAACGACCGTACCCAGCTTCTTCGCCTGATGCAGCAGCCACCGGAAGACGAATCCACCCCAGCGCGAGCCGCGCCGGGGCGGGACGAAGACGCCCTGCATCGCGAACTGGCGAACCTTGGCGCGTATTCGGAACACCTGCTGGAGCACGGTGAAGATTCATCCACGCTTGAGGGGCTGGTCTCATCTCTGCTGGCATTGCAGGATCTCGCGGCACAATCGGAGATCGAACACGTCGGCCGGGTAGTCGCCTGCGCATTGCGCGTCGTGGAGTCACATCGATCTGCCGGGGAACCGCTGCCACTGGACGCTGTGGAGTTCATCGTCGCATGCCGGCGGATCATGCCGATCATCCTGGATAACCTCGATGATCCAGGGCGTGTCAGTCATGCGGTTGATGCCCTGGTCGATCAATCCGCGTTTGTCCTGCTTGAGCTGCGGCGGGGAACCAGCTCGCTGAGCAACCTGTGGCCCGAGCCGAACGAGGAAGAGTTCCAGGCAATTTCGAACGGGACCTCCGAACCACCACCGGAACCAGGGGACGATCCGTCCCCCGCCGGGCAGGCGGTTCAGACTCCCGCGCCAGAATGGAAAGTTGATGACTATCGCCCGAGCTCCAAGCAGCTGAGCGGTCCGGGAACCGGCACGACCAGACTGGCCGAGGACGATTCGGAGCTGCGAGTCCCCGTCGAGCATATCGAACGACTGATAGAGCTGACGGGCGAACTCGCCGTTCGGAGCGGAGGACAGGAGCAGCGATCTCGCCGGGTCCTGAGCGTGTCACAGGATATGAACAGCATTGCGGATCGACTGCGCTATCTCCTCCGCGCCTGGCAGGACGGAAAGTACCGGCAGGATCAGGTGGAACAACTGCTTACCGAGATCAGCGCCGACCTGGTGCTCGCTGCGGGTGATCTGGAGCACGTGCGCAACGACTACCTGGCGGTCTCTTCCCGGCAATCCGCCGTACGCGAGCGACTGGAGGAGACCATTGCCGCACTCCGCAGCTTGCCGCTGAAGGTGATTACTGATCCGCTGGAAGCGTCGTTCGGCGAACTGGCGTCGAGTTATGCCCGGCAGGCCGGACTGCGTGTTGAGGGCGCGAGTAACGCGGTTGACGCCGTCCACGCCGATCAGATCACAGAAATGTTCCAGCATCTCATTGTTAACGCGCTGGAGCACGGAATCGAATCGCCCGCCGAGCGGAAGGAGGCCGGCAAAGCGCCGGCAGGTCTGATCCGGATTCGCGCCCGTCGAGATGGTAGCCAGACCGTGATTCAGGTGATCGATGATGGCGCCGGCATGCACGAATCGTCGATTCTCGATCGGGCAGAAGCTGCCGGGTACCCGGTTCCCCGCCGGGATATGACGCGGGACCGCGTGCTCCAGTACATCTTCCTGCCCGGCTTTTCGACAAAGATTACGCAACCGGGCGTCGAGGTGGGGATGGGACTCGACTACGTGACGGAAGCCGTTTCCCGAATGGGTGGCGTCATCACGGTCCAATCCGAGCCGGGACAGGGAACGGCGTTCACGGTGCGGTTGCCGGTTTCGCTGATGACAATGCCGGCAACGGTTGTCGCGATATCCTCGGATCGATACGCACTGGCTGCGGTGGAAGTCGAAGCAGTCCCACGGGATCAGGTCGGCCCGGTCGAAGAGGTCTCGGATGGATACCGGGCCCAGTATGCCGGAGACACCTACATGGCGGCCGATCTCGGAGCAATGCTGGGTCTCCGCTCACAGCATCACGTGCAGACAGAGCGCGGAGAGTTCCTGCGCGTGCGCTGTGAAGAGGAATCATGGCTGCTGCGAGTTGACCGGATCATCGAAGACGAATCAATTACGATGCAGCCAGCGGGCCGGGAACACGTCCACCTCAACGGCGTTGTCGGGGTGAGCCGGCTGCAGTCCGGCGACGATGCGCTGGTGCTGGACATCATCCAGCTGATTGATGCCAGCTCCGGACGCAGCCGCCGCTTTTCCCGGCAGACAGCGTCGCTCTCTCGTGTTCCATTCGCACTCGTTTCGGACGATTCGATCTCGGTTCGACGGCAGATAACCAGCCAGCTCGAACAGGCTGGCTGGCGCGTTGTCGAGGCACGGGATGCCTTCGAGGCCAGGGAATTACTGGCCAGCGTAACGCCTGAATTAGTCGTGGTTGACCTGGATCTGCCAGCACACGGCGGGTTTCAGATCGTCCAGTCAGCGCGCAGCATGAGTAGCAGTCCGTTTGTGATCGGACTCACCGGCCGGGAAGATGCGGAGATCCGGGAACGAATTCAGTCGTTCCGGATCCGGGATTGCCTCACCAAACCGTTGAATACGGATGACTTCGAGTCCGCAATCGAGCGAGTCAACCGCTCCGTCCTTTCGGACGAATCCTGATCGCACACCCAACACTGGTAGAATTGGCAGGCGCTTGCCTGTGTAGCCCAGTTATCCGTGACAACGAGTAAAGGCGACGACTGAACGATGACCGAGGTACGATCAATTTCCGCCCGGATTGCATTGATCCTTACGATTGCCCTGCTCTCCGGAGCGTTCCTGAACGCCTGCAACGGTTCTGGCGACGGAGAAGATTCAGACAGTCTCATTACCCAGAGCGATGATGCAGATGTTCACGAAAACGCTCCAGACCCGACACCAGTAGAAGCGGACGACCTCGACATCATCGATGAATGGGAAGAAGCCGGAGTACCGCGGTTTCGCGACGGTGAGGTCCTCGATTTCGAACCACACGCATCCCGAATCGAAAACGGCGGCACCCTGTTGCTCGACGGGGTAAACGCAGATTCAGATGAGGTCATAGCGTTCTATCGGGGAGCGCTCGGCGCTCTGGGATGGGTCGAGCGCAGAGTCGGAGAGCGTGAGATGACCGCCGAGAGCGACGTCGCCTCTCTGCTTGTGACGGTCAACGAATACGAGGATCAGACGCTGATTATGATGATCCTCACGGACCGACTCGGCGAATCCTGATAAGCGACGAGATCAGCCGACCGGCTCATCGTCCCGTAGCTCATCGCCTTCATCGATCTCCGCAGGAATGAACCGGACCTCGCTGATGCGCAGGCCATCCAGGCGCTCGACCCGGATCGCGTAGCCATCGATCATGATGGTATCGCTGACCTGCGGCTGGTGTCCGAGCTCGAAGAACACGTACCCGCCGATCGTGTTCGTTTCGTCAGCCTGCAGATCCAGATGGAAGTAATCATTCACATCCGAGAGAAGCGTCAGCCCATCGACCCGTGCCCAGCCATCAGGCTCGGCGACGATATCCGGCGCAGTCCGCTCGAATTCATCCGGCACTTCTCCGAGGACCCGCTCCAGAATGTCATCCAGCGTGACCATACCGGCTGTTCCGCCGTACTCATCAACCACGATGGCCAGATGCGTCCCGCGAGTGCGCATCTCCTCAAGAAGCGCATCGATCGGAATGGACGTCGGAACCGTGAACGCCGGCCGCATCAAGCGTGGAATATCCGGCAACTCTCCGGGTCGCGCGGTTGCCAGCATCGGCACGAGTTCTTTGACGTAAAGCACCCCCTGGATGTTATCGATCCCGTCGTCGTGGATCGGATAACGGCCGAACTTGTACGTCGTGAGTGTGTCCAGTAGTTCGTCCCAGGTGACTTCGATTGGAAGGCTGATGAGCTCAGTGCGGGGCACCATGATGCTTTCGGCCGTGTAATCGTGGAAAACAAACGCCCGGCGAATGATCTCCTCTTCGGTCTTGACCAGTTCCCCGCCAATCCGGCTGGCCGCAACGATGTTCCGGAGTTCATCCTCCGTATAGATTCGTCCGGGGCCGACGGCTGGCTGAACACCGGCCAGATTCAATAATTTTCGTGCAGCAAGGCTGGTCAGGAAGTTGAACGGCCGAAAGAGGTTGAGCGTCATCCAGACAGGTGTCAGAACGCCCCGCGCAACAGGCTCTGGATACTGCAAAGCGACCGACTTGGGAACCAGCTCCGCCAGGACGACGTGCATCATGGTCAGCAGAATGAACGCGATTGCCAGCGCCAGCGCCCCTGCGGTCACGAATGCAGCAGATTCGCCAACCACCGCGTTCAACGGCGACCGTAATACTTCCGCCAGCGCCGGTACCCCGACCCATCCCAGCGCGATGCTGGAACCGGTCACGCCGAGCTGAATCGCGGGAACGTATCGCTCCAGATTATCGACTGCGGACAGGAGCGCAGAGGCCCAGCCTTCGCCTCCATCAGCAAGGTCGGTAAGCCGTTCACGCCGAACGGAGGCGAACGAAAACTCCGCCATAACGAAGATTGCGTTAACGATGAGTAACAGTACGAGGGCAACGAGTTGAAGCGTCAGGTCCATCACTACTCGAATCGGCCAGCGTCTGCGCCAGCCTGATGATCGCCTGGTCGGGTGAATACGTCGCGCAAGTTAGCGTTTTCTTATGTCACACGTGTCAGTGTATCAAACGATGCGTGAACCGCTCGCTCGCGCCTGAGCGACCTGTGCGGGGACCAGCCCACCGGATAAAGGGGGCAGGTGGGCAGGTCCCGTTCCAGGCTCCCTATCCCTTCGGATAGACGGCCATCGACATGCCGTCGAACAGACTCCACGAGTTGATAAACGCTTCCCAGGAGTACGTGACATACTCCCCGGTTGCCGGATCGGAGACGTAGACCTGTTCGTCATCGTATCCGTAGGCAACCACCACCTGCTGATGTGGAACAAGTGTGAAGCGTTCGCCCTGATACCACTCGAAGTGCCGGTTCTGCTGGCTCGCGCCTTCGGTCATCCAGACGAGAACTGGCTGACCCTGATCGATGCGATCTTTCAGCGCTTCGGGATCCCCCATCGTGTAGAACTCGTCGCCGACGAATCCATAGTTCGCCAGCATTGCCGATAGCGGCTTGGGATAGACACCATAATCTGTTGTGCCACCGGGTGCGGCATCCATATTACCCCGGAACCCGCGATGCGGATTCTGGTGTTGTGGCATGTTCTCAATAAAGACCCATTCCGAGACCTGATGGCCCCAGAAACTGGTCGCAATGCTTGCAGCCGCTGCTTCAGAACTCTGCGCCAGCGACTGCTGATGCCATGGCATTTCGCTCAGAATCGTCCCATTTGACTGCTCCTCGCCGGACTGTTCCACAACATCGGCTTGTTGAGCATGGGGTTCCCAGGATGCATCCGGGATCCGCAACATGCTGCCTCGATGAATGACATCTCCAGCTTCGAGATCGTTGGCGGCCAGCAGTTGTTCGACCGTGATGCCGTACCGCTGCGCAATACCGCCGGGTGTTTCTCCCCGTGCGACAAGATGCAACGAAACGATATGACTATCGTTGGTATCGGCGTCGGTGTCCGTGACGTCTGCATCATCCTGAGGTTCGACTATATCGTCGACCTCTGCCGGGCTGCCCGTAGGAACGATCAGGAAGTCATCGACGTAGATCGTGTCGGTTTCGTCCAGCTCGTTGAGAGCGAGGAGATCCTCCAGCGACACATCGTGGTCCTGCGCGATCGAGAACAGCGTGTCACCGTCCTGAATCTGATAGACGGTATCGCCTTCCTGAACTGCGGCATCATCGCCAGCCTGGCCCTCTCCCCCGAGGGACAGCTGGTCACCGGGATCGATTCGATCCGGATTCTCGATCGTGTTCAGGCTGATCAGGTCATCTACCGTGAGGTCGTGATCCCGGGCGATGCTGGTCAGCGTATCGCCACTCTGGACCTCGTAGGAAGACTGGCCGGCGGAGACCGCGGGCGCTGATGTGGCCATGATCGCCGTTGCCATCAGTGTGGTCAGCGCCTGGCGAGAACGAACCGTTCCGGCTCGTTTCTGCGTAATCGGAACGCGGCCAAACGTCTGGATTCCTGTGCGGGGTCGTCCCGCTTGTGCGACCGGGCGCTCGCGGGCGAACTGCGCATGCTTGCGAGCAGCATAGCGATGAACGAGATTGTCCCGGCTCGACAGTTGTGCGCTGTGCGACATTTCCAACTCCCTTACCCCCTGACGTGCTCGCGGGAGTGAACGTACAGTTTGTAAGTACATAGAGCATAGCATCGTTGTGACTGCATGACAAGCCCCTTGGACCATGTCTGGACGTGCCCTTTCGGAGCATGAGAAGATGTGCCGGTTGTTAACAAATTCGACGACTGTTGATGGGTTATGAGTAGCGTGCAGAAGACGGACAACTGGGCAGTTATTCAGCGTCGGCGTCGCATCCGACGGGCGCTGACCATCTTCCTCGGGCTTGCACTTATGGTCGTCGTCGTGCTGGGCGGCGTTGGCTGGATTGCGTCTGATCGCGCCCTGTCACCGGATTCCCGGGAGACGCCCTGGTCACTGGACGACTATCCTGAACTGAGCCCGACGAGCGTCGTTTTTGACAGCGAGACCGGCATCACGCTTGAAGGTCGCTTCTTTCCTGGCGAGCGGGACGAAACGGTAATTCTGCTCCACGGATTCAGTGAACAACAGGATCAGGTGCTCCCGCAGGCGGACATCCTGAACAGGGTCGGATTCAACGTGCTGACCTACGACGGCCGGCATCCGGATCGATATGGTGACGAGGTCTTCTCGACGCTGGGAGCGGCCGAGCGGTTTGACCTGATCGCGGCGGTGGACTATCTCGAATCGCGTCCTGATGTTGATCCGGAGCGAATCGGGGTCTACGGGGCGTCACTCGGTGGCGCAACGGCGATCCTGGGCGCAGGTTTGGACGAGCGGTTGCGCGCCGTTGCCGCAGAGGGCGCTTTCAGCGACGGAGACAGCGTGATCGCCTCCAGTTTCGAACGGTATATCGGACTTCCTGCGTTTCCGTTCGGGCCGGTCACGAAACGAGTAGCGGAATGGCGCGCCGGAGAGCACCTGGACGACGCACGTCCGGTTGACGCGATCGCCCGAATCACAGATCGGCCAGTGCTGTTGATTCACGGTGTGGACGACGACTCCGTTCCGCCAGACCATACAGAACGCAACCTCGCGGCTGGCGGGGATAACATTGATGTCTGGTGGGTGCCCGGAGCCAGGCATTTCGATGCGCACATCGTTGTCCGGGATGAATACGCCGACCGGATCGTCACCTTCTTCGAGGAGTCACTGCGGTAGACGCGATCGCCGGGCGGATATGATCCGGTGACTCGCACGCAAGCCATCACACTGCTATTATCCCCCAAACACTTGCCGGCCCTTCTCTGCATCATGATCTGTCGCGCCGGACCTGACCTTTTCCTTATGTCATCCACCAGGGAGCATTCTGTGGCAGAAGAACAGCAACAACATCTCCCCAACTCCGTTGAAGTCGCTGTGATCGGTGCCGGCGTCGTCGGCTGCTCGATCGCCTACCAGCTCGCCAAACGTGGCAAATCCGTCGCGGTCTTTGATCAGCGGGGCATCGGCTCCGGAGCATCGGGCCGGAATGGCGGCATGACGGGCACCGGCTCGGCCCTGCACAGTTCGGGTGGTGAGGCGATTTACGCGCTGACCAGCGAGAACTTCAGCATGTTGCAGGACGAACTCGCCCGGGAGCTCGATGACGACTTTTCCCTTCTCGTCACCGGCGGGATCGATATCGCCACCAACGAGGAGCAGGCTGACTTTCTGAAAGCGGCCGTTTCCCGACAACAAGAAAACGACATCGACGTCGAATGGCTGAACGGTCAGGAGGCACGCGATCTGGTTCCCGCCCTCAGCGAGCACATCTACGGAGTCGAATGGAAGCGATACAGTGGCCATCTCTGGCCGTTCCAACTTGTCCACGCATTGGCCAACGGCGCCCGATACTATAACGCTCGCTTCATCACACACACGCCAGTAACGCGTATCCTGACCAGCAACGGGACGGCAACCGGAATCGAGACAGCCTTCGGATCTGTCGAAGCTGGTGCGGTCGTTGTGGCAACCAACGCGTGGACGCGGTCGCTGCTCCCGGATTTGCCAGAGGGCGCGATCGTTCCGTCCCGCGGGCAGATTCTGGTGACTCAGCCTGTTGGGCAGATCCTGCCGATGCCGTTTTCCACCAACTATGACAAGGAATACGGCCGCCAGACCCACTCCGGCCAGATCCTCTGCGGTGGCTTCCGGCGCCTGGATGTGGATGAAGGGCTCGGTCACTTCACCGAGGAGGTTCATCCGCCAGCCGTGGGCGGCATTGCCAACTGCCTGGCAACGATCTTTCCGAAGATGCGGGATCTGAAAGTTGTTCGTACCTGGGCTGGATTGATGGGCTTCACCGCGGATGGACTGCCGATGATCGGATCCTACGGGGATACGAAGGGACTGTTCGTCGCCGCCGGCTTTAACGGTGGTGGGTTTTCCTACGCCGTGGCAACCGGCAAGGCAATGGCCCAGCTAGTGGCGAACGGCCGCTCCACCCTGGATCTGGAGCCGTTCGATCCGAACAGGTTCGCCAGTGGAACCGCCAGCTGGGACAATCCGTTTACCGCTGGTGAACAGAACAACCCCGGAAAACTGACCCTCGATGCTTGAGCGAGGGCCAGATGCTCAGAGGTAGGCTGTGCTACGGCCGCGGGAGGCTACTCGCATCGTATGCACCGTGACGTTCCAGAATAGCCCGCTCTTCCGGTCGGGCTACATCACGGGGATGTACCGTGACAATGGTTCGGCCCGCTTTGAACTCTGCCTCGTAAAGCTCGGCCTCTTCATCGGCGACGCCCATCCCGGCGAGCACTCCAGCAAGGCCCCCTGCCGCAGCACCGCCAAGAATTCCGGCTAGTGCGCCAACAGCGATGATGGGGCCGATTCCCGGGATAGCTCCGGTAGCTGCGGCACCGAGAATTCCGCCGAGGACTCCACCACCCGCCAGGCCGGCTCCAGCCCGGGTTCCTGAGTCCGACTCTGCGTCGATATCTGAAGCCGCTTCAGGGTGAGCCGCATCATCCGGGGAAGCGAAGCCGATTTCATTTTCGTCGTACCCGGCTGCATGGAGTTCGGCCACGGCGCGTTCAGCATCCTGTCGATCGCGAAAGACGCCGACCACTGCACCTGAAGGTTGGCGCTCAACCATCATCTATCTCCTAACTCATGAAACGCACTGCTCGGGGACCCCAGTGCTCGAACTATGATTCCGTGCGTGGTCCCGTATGCTTGCCCGCGCAACCGCCGTGCCGCCCCGGGCAATTGCTGCAGAACGTCAACGTGTCTACTGCATACAGACTCGCGCTCGTAGCCTAACCTTGGGGGCGCGTATGCGCATCGTAGGCGCCGTTCCGCTTCAGAATTTCCCAGGCCTCCGCTTTCCGGTCTCCGGCGTCGACGGTCACGATCGGATGGCCCTTTTTGAACTCTTCTTCGTAGATTTTCGCTTCGTCTTCAGGAACGCCGATGCCGGTAAGGGTGCCGATGACCCCGCCGGCAACACCGCCGGCCGCAGCTCCACCGAGTACACCGGCAAGCGCTCCGGCCGCGATAACCGGACCAACACCCGGAATCAGGCCGGTCGCCGCTGCCCCGATCACTCCGCCAATCGTTCCGCCAGCAAGCGCGCCACCCCCGGTGTTCTCCTCGTCTAGTTCGCTGTCATTCTCAATCGGAGCATCATCGTCTGCCGGGTCCTTCTTGCCACGAATGACAAACCCCGTCTGCTCATCGGGGAATCCGGCAGATTGCAGCTCGGTCATTGCCGACTCGGCATTGACGCGGTCCTGAAAGACGCCAACAACAACCTTGCTTGTATTACCAGTCAACGCGTTCACCTTTCGCTCATGCGATTACGAGCCAGTTGCCTGTTCCGTGATCGAACAGGTTCAATACGAACTCGTCCTGAGGATGCAAGTGCCGTGCCGTTGCATTGTTGCGCCGGTTGCGTCATTCTGATGGAGGAAGGCAACCCCACAACTCACGTGATCTCTGGAAGGGATGCACCGGTGACAACGCTCTATGCCGCGACTGGAAACCATGTCGTTCGCCTGGTGGAACAGCCGCGGGGAGCGTGGACCACCGATGTGCTGCTGGAGGACATCAGCGTGCAGAGCGTGGCAGTGGACCCGGCAAACCCGGAGCGACTGTTCGCGGGAACCTTCAACGATGGATTGTTTCGTAGCATGGATTCTGGCCAGACCTGGACGAACGTCACTGGCAGCATTCCGCACCAACGCGTTCCCTCCGTCGCGATCTCATCGTCACATGTCGTCAACGGGGTGAACGCAGTCTATGCAGGAACCGAGCCGAGTTCGCTGTACATCAGTCTGGACAATGGAGCGACGTGGGATGATATGCCTGCACTCCGGCAGCTACCCAGCGCTCCCACCTGGTCGTTTCCCCCTCGCCCGTGGACATCGCACGTTCGCTGGATCGCGCTCTCGCACCAAGATCCGGATTTGATCTTCGCCGGCATCGAACTCGGCGGGGTAATGAGAAGCACCGACGGCGGCAAGACGTGGGAGGACCGGAAACCGGGCTCGTATCACGATTCACACTGCATCCGCACCCATCCGGCAGATCCGGACCGGGTGTACGAGGCGGCTGGTGGGGGCGTCGCAATCAGTTCTGATGCCGGAGAAACCTGGACACCGGTTGACGAGGGGATGGACCGCCACTATGTCTGGGCGCTGGCAGTTGATCCAGTCGACCCTGATCGCTGGTACGTCTCGGCGACCCACAGCGCCCGATACGCTCATCGCGATGATGACTCCAGTGAAGCCGTGATCTACCGCAAGGTCGGCGGACGACCGTGGGAACCACTCTCAAACGGGCTTGACCGTCCGATGTCTGAAATGCCCTATGCGCTTCTGATCTGGCGGGACGCCCCAGCCAGAATCTTCGCCGGAACCAGGCAAGGCACGCTGATCGTCAGTGAAGACGGCGGCGATCGGTGGGAACGGACAAACGTACAGCTAGATGGGATACAGGCGCTCGTGTAGGCAGTCTCGTGACGTGCTGCATCATCTGGCTCTCATTGCTCATGCGATCGCCGAGTCGCGCAAACTGGACGGAATCTAAAAAATGGAACGGGCGCCTGTAGAGGCGCCCGCTCGGATTTGCGATATTCAGGTTAGGGGAAGCCCGATCGCTTACTGTTCGATCTCCCGCAGATGCTCGACTAGCGCCCAGCGTTCTTCCGCAGTCAGCAATCGCTTGAACGACGGCATGAAATCGCCGAGGCCGTTGGTAACAACGTAATAGATCTCACCATCATTGAAGCCACTCGGCATCTCCTGCAGGCTCGGCGCGGGATCTCCGTCCCAGCCTTCCAGAATCGCACTGGCCGGACCGTCGCCTCCACCCTCGGCGCCATGGCAATGCGCGCAGTTGACGGAATACAGCTCCGCGCCCATCTCAGCGGTCGCACCCTCGAACGGGTTCTCGAGTTCGGCCGCTTCTTCCATCGAGTAGTCTACTTCGCCGCCGGTAATCGGCACGCTGCCTTCCGGCGGGTTCCAGCCATCTGGCTCACCGGCACCCCACGACTTCATGTAGTGCATTTCCGAGAAGAAGTCGATCGGATAGGTGTTGGTCGACGGGATGACATCGCCACACGCGCCGAGAACCAGCGCCAGTGACATTGTCACTCCGAGCAGCCAGGCACGCCGCAACCCGCGTCGGCCTCGGGCCGTAATACCGGTCCGAATGCCGGTCAGGTTCATGCCCCGGCTCCCTTCGCATCGAATTCATTCTCAGAGATCACGTCGCCTTCCTCGTTCTCGGAGACGATGTTCTCGTGCTCGATGCTGCGGAGCGCCTGCTCGGCTGCATCGATGCGATCTGCCGGAACGCGAGCAAGAATGCCGATCGATCCGTAGGTAATGCGCTTGTCGTAAACGCCCAGGTTCAATCGTGGCAGTCGTGACTCGAACAGAACACCGATCACTGTGAAGATCAGTGCGCCGAGCATGGTGCCCTCGTACATGATCACGATCATCGGCGGAATCGAGAGCAGCGGCATACCATAGGTAACCAGCGGGTATGCGAGCTGGGTTCCAGCCGTAATCAACAGACCGACTGCGAAACCGGACGCCGCCCCGATCAACGGGAACATGAACAACCGGTGCCGGCCTGGCTCTTCGCCGAACGCGCCCTCGGGATAGGGAGCATTGGTGAGGACATCGAAGTCCTCCCTGGTAAATCCGGCATCTGCCAGGGCATCTGTCGCGGCGACAGCCGAGTCCAGATCCTTGTAGACACCGAGTACTTCTCGGAATGCCATCGTCTACTTCCCCCTACTCTTCGCGGATCGTCGCATGGACGGTGCGCTTACCAACCTGAATATCCTGCGCGAAGTTCACGCCCTCTTTCTCCTCCCAGACCGCAATTGGCGGGAAGATCTTCGAGAAGAGCAGCAACAGGAACGTTACCAGCGCGAACGAGCCGAAAATCAGCGTCATCTCAATGATGCTCGGCCGGTACCAGCTCCACATGAACGTGAACTCGAACTTGCGCTCCAGACCTGGCAGGATGAGCCAGTACCGCTCAGCCCACATACCCACGTTGACCATGAGCGAGGTCCAGAACATGATCTTGATATTGCGCCGGTACTTCCGGAACATCCAGACCGGCACCGGAATGATGTACGCGAAGATGAACACAAACGCTAACAACATCGCGTAGGGCCACTCGAAGATCCGCTGTTGCATCACCACGAGCTCTCTCGGGTCCCGGGTGAACATCGCGAACACGATGTCCAGGATGAAGAACCAGATCCAGCCCGTCGCCACCACAACTAGCAAGCGACCTATACTGTCGAAATGTTCCTCACGTAAGTAATTATGGAAGCCAAATAACCACCTCATTAAGGCCATCAGGGTAATCACCGCCGAGACCCCTGAGTGGACCGCTCCGATCACGAAGTACGGAGCAAAAATGGACGCGTGCCAGACCGGGATGAGCGAGACCGCAA
>SLMJ01000148.1 GCA_007133615.1 Thermomicrobiaceae bacterium
ATGATCATCGGGCTGACCGTTGTCGCAATCGGGACGTCGCTTCCGGAAATTGCGACCTCCATGCTCGCTGCCTTCAAGGGAGAACGAGATCTCGCCGTTGGAAACGTCGTGGGCAGCAACATCTTCAACATTTTCCTGGTGCTCGGGGTGGCCGGTTTCATCGTGCCGGTTGATATTCCCGTGCCGAGTTCAGCACTGAATTTCGACCTTCTGGTGATGATCGCGGTAGCCGTTGCCTGTCTGCCGATCTTTTTCACCGGGGCGGAGATTGCCCGCTGGGAAGGTGGGGTGTTTGTGGGCTACTTCATTGCCTACACAACATACCTGGTTCTCCGCGCTCAGGAGCACGAAGTTTTGCCGGCCTTCAGCCAGATCATGCTCGTGTTCGTTATCCCGTTGACGGTCGTAACGCTGATCGTACTGACCCTGCATGCGCTGCATGTTCGCCGGAACGAGCGGCAGCGAATGGCTGATTCGGGCAACAACTCCTGATACGTTACACGATTCACAATCACCATTAACGCCGGGCGTCCTGTGTGGTAGCCTGTATTCTGGTGTGTTTGCGAACCGGGGTGGAACGTGCCTCGGAACGGACGCTGACAGACCGGATTGCTTTCTTCCTTCCGCAGGGCGCCGGTCAGTTCTGGGGAGCGCTGCGTAACGACGTCAACGGGGACGGGCAAACCGGATGGGGATTCTCGTTGCAGTATTGTCAGGGTTCGTGCTGGCGTTTATCGCGCCCTGGCTCACGCGCTGGCTAGGTGATCGTGTCGGGTGGGTGATTGCCCTTCTTCCGCTGTCGATCACCGTTTATCTGCTTACCTACATTCCAGATCTCGCCGACGGTGGCTCAGTCCACTACTCCTTTGCGTGGATTCCAGCGCTCGATGTCGACCTGTCGTTCCACGTAGATGGACTCGGGTTGATCTTTGCCCTGCTGATCAGCGGTATCGGCACACTGATCATGCTCTACGGCGGCGGCTACCTGCACGGCCACCACCATCTCGGTCGTTTCTATCTCTTCATTCTGATGTTCATGGCCTCGATGCTCGGGGTCGTCCTCGCCGATAATCTGATTACGTTCTTCATCTTCTTCGAACTGACCAGCCTGACATCATATCTGCTGATCGGCTTCAGTCATAACGCCGAAGACTCGCGCTATTCGGCTCGGCAGGCACTTCTGGTGACCGGCATCGGCGGGCAGATGTTGCTGGTCGGACTGATCCTGATGGCACTTGTCGGTGGCGGCTGGGAGTTCTCGGTTCTCACCGAGCAGGCGGACGTGATTCAGGATCACGCGCTTTATCTGCCGATGCTGATCCTTATTCTCGGCGGCGCGTTCACGAAGTCCGCCCAGGTGCCGTTCCATTTCTGGTTGCCGGGCGCAATGGCCGCCCCGACGCCGGTCAGCGCCTACCTTCACTCCGCCACAATGGTCAAGGCCGGTGTCTACCTGATGGCGCGCGTCAATCCGACGCTCGGTGGTACCGATATCTGGCAGTTCGTCCTGATCATTTTCGGCGCTGCGACGATGTTCCTCGGTGCTTACCTCGCGGTGCAGCGAACAGACCTCAAGCAGCTACTGGCCTATACCACGGTCAGTTCGCTCGGTACCCTGACGCTCCTGATCGGCATCGGAACCGAGATCGCCTTGAAAGCCGCGATGGTTTTTCTGGTCGTGCACTCGCTCTACAAGGGCGCCCTCTTTATGGTTGCCGGGACGATCGATCATGAGACCGGTACCCGGGACGTCCGGATCCTGGGCGGACTCCGGAAGTTGATGCCGCTCACGGCCGTCGGTGCTGGCGTGGCCGCACTCTCGATGGCCGGAATTCCGCCACTCTTTGGCTTCATTGGTAAGGAACTGGTCTACGAGGCAGCGCTCGATCTGGATACGTTCGCGATCGCCCTTGCTGTCGTCGCGGTTGCCAGTAACGTGCTTATGGTTGTCGTTGCCGGAATCACCGGTTTCCAGCCCTTCCTTGGCGAAGAGAAGGAGACACCGAAACACGCGCACGAAGGGCCGCCGTCACTCTATCTCGGCCCGCTGGTGCTCGGTGTATTGAGCCTCGGAATCGGCGCGATTCCGGCGCTGGTCGATACGCGTTTGATCGAACCCGCCGTTGGTGCAGTCGCCGGGGAGCCGGTCGACGTCACGCTGTACATCTGGCATGGCGTCAACGCAATGCTGATCATGAGCATCATCACCGTTGCGCTGGGTGCGGTGTTGTATGTCGGTCGCGATCAAGTGCGCTGGGCGACGAATCAGACCTGGTCACTCGGCCGGATTGGTTCCGAAGCGGTCTACGCCTGGCTGCTTGCGCTGCTTGACTGGGTCTCCAAAACGCAGACGAAGATCATTCAGAACGGCTATCTGCGCTTCTACTATCTGACGATCGTCGTCGTGCTGATTATCTCGGCGCTCTATCCATTGTCGGTCTATGGCGATATTCGACTCGCCGGCGATCTGAATGACGTCCGCTTCTACGAGTGGGGCGTCGTCGTCATCGTGATTCTCGGCGCCCTGATGGCGGTCCGGGCCCAATCTCGACTTGCCGCCGTTGCGGCGCTGGGAACCGTGGGCTACGGCATCGCGACGATTTACATTCTCTATGGGGCGCCCGACCTGGCGATGACCCAGATCCTTGTTGAGACACTGACCGTCATTCTCTTCGTGCTCGTGCTCTATCGACTTCCGCAATTCGCCACGCTTTCGAAGAAAGCTTCGCGGGTGCGGGATGCGATTATCGCCGGCACCGGCGGCCTCTTGATGACCGTCCTGGTACTCGTTGCCAGCAATGAGCGCTTCTACGAGAGCATCTCCCAGTTCCACGCCGAGGAGTCGTACCCATCTGCATACGGACGGAACGTGGTGAACGTCATTCTCGTCGACTTCCGGGCGATCGATACCTTTGGCGAGATTATCGTGCTTGCCGTTGCCGGTATCGGCGTTTATGCATTGTTGCGGCTGCGACTCTGGGAGGATCGGTCTGACCAATGAAATCACTGATTCTGCAGACCGCAACCAGATCACTCGTGGCTGTCCTGCTGCTGTTCTCGATCTTTCTGCTGCTGCGTGGGCATGACGAGCCCGGTGGAGGCTTCATCGGCGGGCTGGTTGGCGCGGCGGCGTTTGCGCTGTACGCAATCGCCTTCGATGTCCCGTCAACCCGGCGGATGCTTGGCATCCGACCGCAGATGATGATTGCGATCGGCCTGGCGATGGCCGGAGGAGCCGGCGTGATCTCATTGCTGGCCGGAGAGCCGTATTTCGGTCACCTCTGGTACCACACAGATCTTCCCGGTTTCGGCGAGATTCACCTCGGAACGTTCCTTCTCTTCGATATCGGGGTGTTTCTGGTCGTGATCGGTGTGACGTTGCTTGTGATACTCACGCTACAGGAGGAGTGACGTGGAAACCCTGATGGCCGTCCTCGTCGGCGTGCTCTTTGCCTCCGGGATCTACCTGATGCTCCGCCGGAGTATCGTGAAGCTTGCGATTGGCCTGGTTCTGCTCAGTCAGGCCGCCAACCTGACGCTGTTCACCGCGGCCGGGCTGACCCGTGGAAGCCCGCCACTCGTGCCGGAAGGTGGCGATATGCCGCCGGTACCGTTCGCGGATCCGCTGCCCCAGGCACTGGTGCTCACGGCTATCGTGATCGGGTTCGGCGTTCTGGCATTCACGCTGGTACTCGTAAAGCGCGTCTATCAGACCGTGGGAACTGACGACATGGACGAAATGCGCAGCACTGACGGGTTCAAGGATTAGGGGAGTATGGAACTGACGAGCGTGCGACAGCCTGATTCGAGGTTCATCCCATCATGAGCCACGATGTGCTTGTTGCTCTGCCGCTAGTAATCCCTCTGGCGACCGCCGTGATCGCCATGCTGTTCTACAACAGCCGGGAGTCGCAACGCGTGATCTCCGTGATCGGCGCGACGGCCCTGTTTGCGGCGAGTATCGCCCTGCTCATTGCAGTCCGGGAAGATGGTGTGCTCGTCAGCGAGTTCGGGGCCTGGGCGCCACCGTTCGGCATCAACATGGTCGCCGATCTCCTTTCGGCAATCATGGTGCTGATGACCGGATTGATCGCGTTCACGGTTTCGATCTACTCGCTTGCGACGATGGACCCGCGGCGGGAATCGTTCGGCTACTACCCGCTCTTCCATATTCTTCTGATGGGTATCACCGGATCATTCATGACCGGCGATATGTTCAACCTCTTCGTCTGGTTCGAGGTGATGCTCATCGCGTCGTTCGTGCTGATCGCGCTGGGTGGTGAGCGTCCGCAACTGGAAGGCGCGATCAAGTACGTCGCGCTTAATCTGATCTCCTCAATGATTCTGCTGAGCGCGATCGGTCTGCTCTACGGTGTTGCCGGTACCCTGAATTTTGCCGACCTCGGGATGAAGCTACAGGACGTTGATGAACCGTGGCTTGTCACGACGATCGGGATGATGTTCCTGGTTTCCTTCGGTATCAAGGCCGCGATCTTCCCGATGTTTTTCTGGCTTCCAGCCTCGTATCACACGCCGCCGATTGCGGTGACTGCGCTCATTGCCGCGCTGCTGAGTAAGGTCGGCGTCTATGCGCTGATCCGGGCGTTCACCCTGGTTTTCACGCAGGAGACATCCTACACGCATCAGATTCTGCTGGTTGTTGCTGGTGCGACGATGGTTACCGGCGTGCTCGGCGCGGTTGCGCAGTACGAGGTCCGGAAACTGCTCTCGTTCCACATCATCAGCCAGATCGGCTATATGCTCGTTGGTCTGGCGATTCTCTCGCCGCTGGCGCTGGCCGGTTCGATCTTCTATATCGTCCACAACATGGTCACCAAAACGAACCTGTTCCTGATCAGCGGGGTGAGCTATCGCCTGCAGGGAACCTACGAACTCAAGGAACTTGGCAGTCTGTATCGCTATCATCCGTATGTCTCGACGCTGTTCTTCGTTTCGGCGATGGCACTCGCCGGCATGCCGCCGTTCTCGGGGTTCATGGCCAAGCTCACGCTAGTGCGAGGCAGTCTGGAGATCGAGCACTACGCGATCGTAGCAGTGGCGCTCTTCACCAGTCTGCTCACGCTCTTCTCGATGACCAAGATCTGGACCGAAGGCTACTGGACGCCGTCGAAGGCCGAGGAAAACGACGAATTGCCACCGGGTGTTGAAGACTTCCCGGGCTGGACGTCGAACATGATCGCGATGTTTGTGCCGATTCTTATTCTGGCTGCGCTCTCGGTTGGTATGGGATTGCTGGCGCAACCCGTCATATCATTGTTGATAGAAACCGCCGAGCAGTTGCTCGATCCATCGGTCTACATTGAAGCTGTGTTAGGAGACGAGTCATAAACGCCCTGCTGTTGAACGTCTTTCTGGCTTTGATCTGGGCTGCGGCCACCGGGAACTTTGGCCCGGCCAACGTGCTGCTGGGCTTTGGACTTGGGTTCATCGTGGTGGTCTTCGCCCAGCGCGCCGTCGGAACCGGCGGGTACGGCCGGAAGGCCGTGCTCACCGTCAGGTTCGTGCTGTTCTTCATCTATGAGCTGTTCAAGGCGAACCTGCGGGTGGCCTACGATGTGATCACGCCGTCTCAATACATGCGCCCGAGCATCGTGGCCATCCCACTTAGCGTCAAGACAGATACCGAAATTACGGTGCTGGCAAATCTGATCTCTTTGACACCGGGGACGCTAAGCCTGGATGTCTCAGATGATAAGTCCGTGCTGTATATCCACGCCATGTTTGTTGATGATCCGGATGAACTCCGGCACGAGATCAAGGCCGGGTTCGAACGAAGAGTGATCGAGGTGCTGCGATGATGATCGAAACCGATCTCTCCAGCTCGATGGAGATCACCGTCAACATCATGCTCCTGGTGTTGATCGTCTCATTGTTTCTGGCGTTCATCCGGCTGTTCCGGGGACCGAGCCTGCCTGATCGGGTTGTCGCGCTCGACCTCATTGCTGCGATTGTGGTCGCAATCTTTGCGGTGTACTCGATCGTGGTGGATCAACCGGTGTTCATCGATGCCGCGATCGTTCTTGCCCTGATCATCTTCCTGGGAACCGTTGCATTCGCTCGCTATACGGAACGACGAGGTCGGCCATGAGCGAGATCTTCATTATTCCTCTGATGGCGGTCGGTGCTGCGTTGATGCTGCTCGCGGGCGTCGGAATTCTCCGGATGCCGGACCTGTTCACCCGGATGCACGTGGCGACGAAGTCCGCGACGCTCGGAGTCGGCTGTATTCTCGTGGCCGTCGCGATCTACTTCGGCGATATCGGCGTGTTCACCCGGGCGCTGCTCGTGATCATCTTCTTCTTCCTGACCGCTCCGGTCGGAGCGCACCTCCTCGGTCGAGCCGGCTATATCGTCGGCACCCCGCTCTGGGAAGGCACCAAGTGGGACGAGCTCAAGGGGAAGTACGACCATGCCAACAACACGCTGGAGAGTCCGGAGTCGCTAAAAACCCGCGAACCGCGCTCAGACAGCCCGCATGCCCGGGAGACTGACTGATTCACGTCTGACTCCTCGAGCGAGCTTCCTCTAGTTGCTGAATCAGTCCGTGCAGGTCGAACTCGATCCATTCGTCGGTGATCAGTCCATCTCGAACGCGGTCGATCGAGATCGCACTGTGCCCGATACGCCTCCCGGTTGGCTCGTAGCCGTCGTACTCCCCGAGATGCGTTCCCTCCATGCTCCAGCGGGTGACCACGCGGTCTCCCTCTGCGATGGTGTCGTGAGTCTCGACCGTGAAATCCGCGAATGCTGTCCACCACTTTCGCCAGAACTCCCGGACGCCCTCGATTCCGGCTGCCTGACCTTCGTAGGCGGCGTGATCGACGAAATCCGGGTGGACCAGATCGTCCAACATGGCGATCGCCTGTTCGACATCCGGATTGGCCCATGCTTCGAAATAGCGCCGGACGATTTCGCGATTGGACTCCACACTCACACGACTCTCCATTCATCGGTTCCATCGATTCTTATGAGACAACACCCGCTGCGACGCGCTATGATATGTGGTTGACGGACATCGTAATCCAGA
>SLMJ01000150.1 GCA_007133615.1 Thermomicrobiaceae bacterium
ACGGCGGTTCAACCCGGTGCGGTGACGGAGTATGAACCTCTTCGACCACGCCGTTCCAGAACCCACGCTTGTTCTGCTCAATACGAACGGTCACCTCTTCGCCGGGAATGCCGTAGTCGGCGAAGATCACCCGCCCGTCGTATCGCCCGATCGCCGAGCCCTCAAAGGCCATGTCGTCAAGAGTGATCCTCACGTGAGTCGGCTTCTCTTCTTCGTATTCCTGTGATGTCTGCTCGTCGGTGTGCTCTGCCATCAGTACTCCAGCGGGGTTCCGGTATCGTCTCCATATCGATCGGTAAGTGTGCCAGTTTGGCGCGGTGAGTGGACAGGGTAACGAATCAGCAAGGATGTCGCGTCCGAACGAGAACAACAGTGTTCACACGTGACTACTACGATGATGGGATAACCTGTTCGCGCGGCAGGTTTGAGGAGGAGTAGAAGTGAAAGGGCCTCACCGCTCACGCGAGTGTTCCCTCAAGTCTGAGAAAGGCACGCCATGAACCGTTTATGGACCAGAATATCACTCGTCATTGTTCTGGTGCTGAGCATGACCGCTCACGCGTTGGAAACTTCGAGCGCACATCCTTTAGGCAGTGCCGCGTTCGAAAGAACCTGGGCTCGGACAGATCAGCCGGTGGCAGCTGGGCAGGCGAATCGGACATGGATGTGGGGCCCCAGCGGCCACACTTCCGCCCTTGCCGAACCGTATAGCGACGCCCCTGGTGGTAACCGCCTCGTTCAGTACACAGACAAGTCCCGGATGGAGGATAACTCCTATCGGGCATCAGCACCGTGGGACGTGACCAACGGTCGACTGGCGTACGAACTCATCACCGGCAACATGCAACTTGGCGATCACGATTTTGAGCAACGATCCCCATCAACAAGCCAGATCGCAGGAGATAGCCATCCCGATAGCCCGACCTATCTGACGTTCAACGGCGTGATGGGTCACGACCCGCACCCAGGTGGCTGGACCATCACCGAGACGATCGATCAGGATGGAAACATCGGCTCAGACTCCAATCTCGGTCAGCACGGAGTCACAGCCGAGCACCTTGTGCCAGATACTGACCACAGGGTTGCGTCTGTCTTCTGGGAATTCATGAATTCGTCTGGAACCGTCTACGAAAATGGCCAGTACCGCAACGACAATCTGTTTGAAAACCCTTTCTTCGCAACAGGATTCCCCATAACCGAGGCTTACTGGATGAACGTGCCCGTCGGCGGCCAGCGGACAAACGTCCTGGCGCAGTGCTTCGAGCGTCGGTGCCTGACCTACAATCCATCCAACTCTGCAGGCTGGCAAGTAGAGGCCGGCAACATCGGTCAACACTACTATCAGTGGCGCCATGGAGATTCACCTGCCCCGCCACCACCACCTCCGCCGGATCCGTCAGAGGTCGAGTACGCGGAGAACCTCCTGGTCATCCTCGAAGCCACCGTGATCAGCTTTGAAGTGTTCGACATACTCCTGGCGAATCCCACATTCACCGTGGAGTGGTATGACCACTTTGATGACGTGATGGAAATCTGGCAGGTCGCCTACTACGCTCTGGACTCGCTGGATCCGCCACCTGGCTACGAGGCGTTTCACAGCAAGTTGCTCGACGCTTACTGGCAGCTTAACCAGGCAGCCGAAGAATTCATCGTCGGCTTTTATTACTTCGACGAATGGGCTCTCGAACGCGGGCTGGGGCATCTCGAGGAGTTCATCCGACTGTTCGAGGAGGCAGTAGACCTGATGCCCGGTCAGATCGATGATCCGGTACTGCTGGAACACAGCGATTCGATGAATACATTTATCGATTTCGACGCTGGGGTGATCGAAAACTTCATCCGAGGAGACGGTTTCCCGCAAGATGCAGAATCTCCGGGGATTGATCGCTAAGATGGCATTCCGAGGGCGGGCGCTTTGCCCGCCCTCAACGTTGCCTTACTACCCGGCACCAGCAATATAATCCAGCAGCCTGGTCACAACGTCTTTCATGGCGTCCTCGCCGCGCTGTCGACGGGATGCGCCGTCATCGTGGGTATCGACCAGCGTCTCACCTAGCAGCGGGTTGTCGAACACGAAGCTGATCGAGACGCGATTCATGTTGAAGTGCTCTGCGACAGCAAAAGTGGTCGCCGTTTCCATATCAACCGCAGCATACCCGGCATCCCGCCAGGATTCGAGTTCGGTTCGTCCTTCAGCAAGCAGCGCCGATGTCGTAAACATGACACCGGTATGGTACGGCCAGCAGGATCGCACCAGCGACGCGGCTGGGCGAACCAGCTCGGCTGATGCTCGCAAACTCGATTGCTCCGTGACGTAATACTGGGCAGCACCCTCGCCGGACACCGCTCGCCCGGGAATCAGCAGGTCCCCGGTCTGGACACCGGGCTGAAGACCGCCACAGCAGCCAGTCTGAATAACATGCTTTGTGCCGAGTACTCCGAACACATGGGTTACTTCGGATGCCATGCTGTCGCCGTAGACAGATGCATATCCAACGCTCAATGATCCATGCCGCGCCAGGAAAAGATCCTCGAAGATACCGTTCGGGGATCCAATCTCCAGCACGTCATCGAACCGCTCGGCATGGAGATCCCGTTGCCGACGGAGATTGCGGGTGCCCCGCAGAATCATCACCTCCGGAATGCGCGCCTCCGGAATCTCGAGCATTTCCAGCCAGTCTGCGCTCGTCATGTCTCTGAGCATCGATCCCTGCCCGGTCCAGGTTGTTCGAAATTACCGCGCAAAATCAGATTGTATCCGATGCCGCGAGCAGTCGGTCAGACAGACCGTCGGATCCAGACTACGTTCGCAGCCAGCGATGACACGTTGATCAACATCACCAACATAATCAACCCGTATAGCCATGGATAGATCCAGCTCAACGTTGTCCGACGTTCAACACTGAAACCAGCCAGCCCCAGTTGATCAGCACCGGATTGCTGGACACTCATCGTCAGTACATGTGAACCATCGTCCAACCCATCGATCCGATAGGCGCCATCGGAGAGATCGTCAGCGGACATCTCTGATTCCTCTCCGCTAACATCGAGAGCCATTATTCCTTCGGTGCCAATGAACTCGAGTTCGATCCCTGTTCCGGCAAACGGAATCTGGAGCGACGAGTTCCCGGCCTCCGGCATGAGCACCGGGGTTCCGTTCCGTGTCGTCGTGGTCCAGTCATCGCCATGGAGAATGTAGCGTGTGTCAATGCCGTAGGTGCCGGTGAAGGCGCGATCAAGGTGTATTGAGCGCTGGTCAAGCCGATCGTAGGCCGGCCTCGGCGTGAAATCATGATCTACGATGCGGAAACCGCGGGTCGGATTAGCAGCCTGATCGGGATGTTCCGGGTCCTGCGGGAATCGAAACGCCCAGATCATCATCGCCCCCATCCAGGGCCACTCCCGCTGCGCCCGGAGGTACCCCTCGGATAGATACCGGGCCTGCTCTTCCTCCGTCACCGGTTCACCCCAGGGTGACGGCTCGCCGTCCCAGTCGTCCGGCAGCGAAACCCAACCATATTCGACCGCCCAGATCGGTTTGTCTTCATCCCCGTACTCCTCCATGATCTCGCGGGTCTGGATGGCGCGGGAGAAGTTGTTTCGTTCAAAGCCGATCCGGCGATCCCACGGGCTGAACCCGTACCCATACACCATCACCGCGACGATATCGAAATAATCCGCTGCGCCGGCCTCATACATGCCCTCGAGGAACAGCAGGTCGCTCAGATTCTCCGGACCTTCCTGATCGTTCGGCGCCAGGCCCGGCATCAGCACGGCGATCTCGGGATCAACGTCCTTGACCGCTTCATATCCGACCCTCAGCAACTCCGTAAACGCCTCCGGATCAACATCCAGCCCACCCCACTCGACGCCAAGATTCGGCTCGTTCCAGATCTGGACGTAGTTGATCTGGTCCTGGTAGCGCTCAACAACAGTGGTGACGAAGTCCGCATAGTCCTGATAGTCGTCCGGGGGACCATCCGGGAACTCGTCCACGTTGCCTCGCTCTTCCTGAGCCCAGGCCGGCGCCTTGTCCAGACGAACAATTACCTCGAGTCCGCGTTCCGCGGCAGCCCCGATGATGCGATCGTACTTCTCCCAGGTATCAACTTCCTCGTGCGGGTCCCAGTACTCGCCGGGGGCTCGTTCGATGTCTGACCATACGAAGATCTGCCGGATCCAGGTGAAGCCGGCATCCGCGATCATATCGAGCGTCTGGTCGACCCGGTCCGGATTGGGCTCCTCATGCAGGAACGTGTTGACGCCCAGGGGATTGACATCCGTGTGCGGGATTGGCTGCTCTAGCGGGGTATCGGCAACACCGCGTGTCATGTAGCGCTGGTGAACAGCGTTTACAACCAGTGAGGCGATCAGACCAATAATGACGACCACATGTGCCCCGAGCATCAGCCATCGATTACGCAGAACCCCGGTCATTCAAGGACCCCGGTCACAAGTGATCGCTGCAACACTTCAACTCCCTGCGAGACAGGTCTATACTCGACGGCGCGTCTGGACACTCGCGGTGCAGTTCCCGCGCAGAGTGTACCGATTCAACGCGATGGCAGGCAGGTGCCAGAACTCGGGTAATTCCGGACACCTCAAAGCACAAATTCGGTGTACAATCCGGACGGCTATTGATCCGGAAAAGGGGAACCGGGATACGATCAGGGCGAAACAGGAGGTCACGCGGTGTCGACTGAAGGCATGTGGATACGAAGGATCACGATCTGGTCGGTGATGCCGGTCATCCAGCTCATTATCGGGCTCTGGTTGCTGGCGTCGCCATATTTCCTGCAATTCACCATCTACTCGGAGCCGCGAATGAACGTCGGCCTGGTTGCGCCGATGGTTATTCTGTTTGCGCTGATGCGCATGGCGGTCAGCCCGCAGTGGTTCTGGGTCAGCTGGGTCAACGTCGTATTTGGCATCTGGCTGATCATCTCGCCGTTCGCATTCGGTCTCGGGCACATCAATGACCTGATGCTGAACTTCGTGATTGCCGGCGCAGTGCTCACCATTTCCGGGGTGCTTTCTCAGTTCGAACCGGCCGAACCGAATCCGGATCATCCGGCGCACCAGTAACCGCAAACGACAGTCAAACACACAATTCGCAGCAGGTTCGGGCGGCCGCCATGGCCGCCCGCTTCTTATTTACTGCCCCGGCATGAGCTCGCCACACCGGCCGATCGATCGCCTCGTGCAGCGGCATCTCATAGACGTCTCTTCGCACCACTTTGTCCCGTACGTACTAGCATACGCACGTACTTATCTCCTAATCGGATTGCATTTCAATCATAGTGTACGTACACTGTGGCCGTATGGGTCACGTGTCCGAACGACGGTTTTGTGTATCAACCAGCAAACAACTGGGGAAAGGGGTGGTTGCCTATCACACAGGTGGATACCGCAGGTGACGCAACCTGCAGAAACAACGAGGGAAAAGCGGGGTACCAAATGAAAGGAGCCGCTGTGAAGCGTCAGCGACTTTTGGCCTCAATGGCCGCGCTGGTGCTGGTCGCGTCTGCCTTTGCAGTCGCATTGACGCCGGCCGGCGCCGATACACCAAGTTATAGCGGGACCGAATGGGTCGTGTTCCCGTGGGTTCCGAACGGTGAAGACCTGAACGGAACCGGCCCGTGGTATGCCACGGTGACGATTCAGAACCTGGAAGATGAGACGATCAACGTCAGCACAGGCAGCCTGGCTGGTGGCGGTTCCAGTTTCAGCACTACGATCTCAGGAAAGTCATCCAAGACTCTGCCAGCCGATCAGCTCGGCGTGGGCAGCCCGGGTGGCCCGCTGGCGATCTCGGCCAACTTCCAGACACCACAGTACATCGAGATCGAAGACGGCGAGAACATCCCGGTTCCGCCGAAGATCAGTGCGGTAATGAAGCAGGTCTCTCCGACCCCGTCTCCGAGCGGCGCTGGCACGAACGAGAGCCACGTCTCGGTTGACGGCCATACCGCGATCCCGGCGCAAGACATCGCCTGGGGCCCGAACTCCACCTTCTGCCAGGACATCGCTGGCGATGATGGATGCAACAACGTCGCGGCCTTCAACATGGGACAGCCCGAAGGTGGCTTCGACGGCACCAGCTATCTGCCGATCGTTCAGACCAACGATGGCTGGAACTCGGTGCTGCACGTCTCGAACATCGATGCTTCTTCGTCCTCTGCAGCCGCAGTGACGCTGAAGTTCTTCGCCACCGATCAGCAGGGCATCTTCTCATCTGAGATGACCGCAATCGAGTTCACCGAATACCTCGATCCGGGCGAGACCCTGACGTTCGACATGGCCGAGCGAAACTTCCCGGAAAACTGGGTTGGCTCTGCCTGGATCGTTTCTGACTACACCATGGCGACCAGCGTCAACCGGGTGAAGCCGGAAACTGACATGGTCGTGACGAACACCGCGGCTCCGAGCATTCGCGCAATCACCGCGATCGACGGCTTCAGCCAGTTCGATGGCGACATTACCAACGATCCGGGAGTAGACGACAACAACGCCGATGACACGAACGCCGAAATGCTCGAGGTCGAAACCGAGCACTTCCACAACGACAATGGCCGATACGAGATGTTCGGCCCGCTGGTCTTCCGTGACTACAACGGATGGAACACCGGCATCTCGGTCGTGAACCTCTCCGAGCAGACTGCCGACATCGACGTTCAGTTCTTCGGCTCTGGCGGAGGCGCGTCCGTGTATCAGGACTCGCTGACGGTCTCACCCATGGGCCAGGACTTCGTCTACATCCCGAACAACCCGGAGCTTCACGGCAATGACAGCTTCGTTGGCTCGGTCAAGCTGAGCAGCGACACCGCGTTCCACGCCGCGATCGACCAGATCAAGTACGCCAATGGACAGGCCATGTCGTACATCGCGACCGCGGCCGGCGCAGAGCACGACGAGGCTGCCTCGACACGCTCACCGCCGACCAGTCGCACGCCCCGTGCCTGTCCGGCCTCGACCTCGACCGGTCGACCTGGGTGCCACCTCGCACGGTGAGGTTCGGTCGCTTCCTCGCCGGTTCCA
>SLMJ01000053.1 GCA_007133615.1 Thermomicrobiaceae bacterium
CATAGTCGAGCCGAGCTCGACCACGTCGTCTGGAAGCGGAGCGGTGTCGGCGACGATCCAGGGAGGATTCACCGGTGGATGTCAAACGGGCAGTTGCGAAGATCCTGAAGAAAGAGGGAACCGATTTCCTGATCGGGTACCCAGTCAATCACGTCATCGAAGCTCGGCGGAGGAAGACATCAGAACGATCATCGTCCGCCAGGAGCGAACCGGAATCCACATGGCGGACGCGGTCAGCCGAATGACCTTTGGAGACCGAATTGGTGTCTTCACCATGTAGCACGGCCCGGGAGCAGAGAACTCGTTCGGCGGCGTGGCCCAGGCCTACGGAGACTCGTCGCCAATCGTGGTGCTTCCGGGCGGGTACCCTCGCAATGTGGCCGGAGTTCCGCCGCACTTCAGTTCGGCGTTGAACTATCGCCACGTAACCAAGTCGGCCGAGACTCTCTCATCAGCAGACCAGATAAGCGCGTCACTTCGTCGGGCGTTTACAAATGTGAGAAATGGTCGACCACGGCCCGCACTGCTCGAACTGCCGGTCGACCTGCTGGACGCCGAGGTTGACGATCCGATTGATTATGTCCCGACGAAGCGGTACCGAAGTGCGCCTGATCCGGCTGCGGTCAGGGAGGTGGCGCAAACGCTGGTGGACGCGCAGCATCTGGTTCTGTATGCAGGACAGGGAGTGCACTACGCCAGAGCCTGGCCGCAGCTGAAGGCACTGGCCGAACTTCTTGAAGCGCCAGTCACTACAAGTCTCCAGGGAAAAAGCGCGTTCGCTGAGAATCACCCGCTTTCGCTTGGATCCGGCAGCCGGACACTTCCGAAGCCGGTCCATCATTTCCTGCAGAAGTCGGATGTGATCTTTGGTATCGGATGCAGCTTCGCCACCACCAACTATGGCATCAAGTTCCCGCCTGGGAAGACGATGATCCATGCGACTGCTGATCCGGCCGACCTGAACCAGTACATCGTGGCTGATCACGCGTTGATCGGGGATGCCGGTCTGACGCTGGATGCGGTGATCGCCGAGGTTTCGGGCCTTCTCGGTGGACAGCCACGAGGTCGGGCCAACGCTATCTCGGAGGAGATCCAGACTGTTCGAGATGAGTGGTTGCGTGACTGGATGCCGTAGTTGACGTCGGACGAAGTGCCGATGACACCGTATCGCGTCATCTGGGATCTGCTGCACACCGTCGATGTGGCAAACACCGTGATTACCCACGATGCCGGTAGTCCACGGGATCAGCTGTCACCATTCTGGACGACGACCGAGCCTTTGACCTACCTCGGCTGGGGCAAGACGACTCAGCTCGGCTACGGGCTCGGCCTGGCGATGGGGGCGAAGCTGGTTGCGCCCGAAAAGCTCTGCATCAATGTCTGGGGCGACGCGGCGATCGGATTCACCGGGATGGACTTCGAGACTGCGGTCCGTGAGCGGATTCCGATCATGTCTATTCTGCTCAACAACTTCTCGATGGCGATTGAACTCCCGATCATGCAGGTAGCGACCGAGAAGTATCGCAGCACGGACATCAGTGGGAACTACGCAGATTTCGCGACCGCTCTGGGTGGCTACGGGGAGCGCGTGACCGAGCCGGACGAGATCGTTCCGGCAATCAAGCGCGGGATCGATCAGACACAGCAGGGCACGCCGGTCTTGCTGGAATTCATCACGTCGAAGGAGATCACGTTCTCGACGTTCTAGTGGCCCGGATGATCCCCGGTCTCGAGTCACGACCGGTTGAAGAGTCCCGGCGGCGGATGAACCGCCGGGATAACCTTGTGCGCCCGGGTACGGCCACGAACACCCGTTCTCCGCGGTTTGCTAAGATTTCAGTATGAACGAGGAACTGCGTCAGCACCGCCTGGACGCCCTCGGCGCCGAGCCGGGTGTCTATCTCATGAAAAATGAAAACGGCGATGTCATCTACGTCGGCAAGGCGGCGTCGCTGCGTAGTCGCGTGCGCTCATATTTCGGAGCTCAGCGCGGGATGGACTTCAAGACGCGTGAACTGGTCAGCCAGATTGCCGATTTTGAAGTCATCCGGACCGACACACCCAGCGAAGCCCTGATTCTCGAAAATGAGCTCATCAAGCGGTATCAGCCGAAGTACAACGTGATGCTGCGGGACGACAAAAGCTACCCGTTCATTCGTATCACGAACGAACCGTTTCCCCGTGTGCTCAGTACGCGGCGGGTGGTGAACGACGGCAGCCGCTATTTTGGCCCGTTCACGAGCGCGGCCTCCGTCAATCGTACGCTCGATTCGCTGAACAAGCTGTTTCCGTATCGATTGTGTGACATCGAGATCACGGGTGAATCCGAGCGACCGTGTCTTTACTACCACATCGGTCGTTGCAACGGTCCTTGCATTGGAGCGGTGAATCAGAACGAGTACGGGCAGGTCATTCAGAACGTACAGTTGTTTCTGGAGGGGCGATCGGACGAGTTCCTGCCCCAACTGCAACAACAGATGGAGCGTGCAGCCGAAGCGCTGGATTTCGAGCAGGCGGCCAGGCTCCGTGATGAGATCAAAGCGATCGAACACGTTCTGCAGCGCCAGAAGATCGCGTCCAGCAAGCGAGAGACGTTCGATGTCCTGGCGCTCGCCAAGAGCGAAGGTGGCGACGCCTGCGTGCAGGTGACGACTGTTCGAGAGGGCAAAATGCTCGGCTCGGAACACTTCCTGATGTCGGGAACCCGGGTCGATGACCAGCCCGGACACATTCTGGGGTCGTTCGTCACGCAGTTCTATGACGAGGCTGCGCTGGTTCCCCGTGAACTTGTGTTGCAGCACGAAATCGACGACGAAGAGATTGTTCGACAGTGGCTGAGCGAGCGCCGGGACGGACCGGTCAAATTGACGATTCCACGCCGGGGTATGCGGAAACGGCTGGTTGAGATGGTTGCGAAAAGTGCCGAGGAGAATCTTAACCACGAGCGGGTCCGCTGGCTCAACGACGAACAGCGGACGACGATGGCATTGACCGAACTGGGTGATCGTCTACAGCTCGAGAAACTGCCGCGTCGGATCGAGTGCTACGACGTTTCAAATCTCCAGGGCGATAACCCGGTCGCCAGCATGGTTGTTTTCGAGGACGGAAAGCCGAAGAAGAGTGATTATCGGCGTTTCGGCATTAAAGACGTTCAAGGGCCGAACGATTACGCCATGATGCAGGAAGTTCTTCGCCGGCGATTCAAACGCGCGAAGGACCTGGAGTCGACTGAAGAGTGGCGCGAGTTGCCGGACCTGGTGATTGTAGACGGCGGTAAGGGGCAGCTCAGCTCAGCGCTTGAGGTCTTCTACGAGCTTGGTGTCTCGGTTCCGGTTGTGGGCCTCGCGAAGGAGAATGAGGAGATTTTCCTTCCGGGCCGGAGTGATCCGATCATCCTCCCCCGGGATGCGCAGTCACTCTATCTGGTCCAGCGAGTACGTGACGAGGCGCACCGATTTGCCGTCACATTTCACCGGAGCAAGCGGAAGAAGTCGAGTTTTCAGTCTGCTCTGGACAATGTCAGAGGTCTCGGGCCGGCGCGCAAGCGGGCGTTGCTTCGAACATTCGGGTCCGTCAAGAAGATTCGTGCCGCATCGGTAGACGAGTTGTCGGAAGTGAGCGGGATCGGCCCGGCGCTGGCCGAACAGATCAAGGCGGAACTGGGGTCAACGTGAGCGACAGCATGGCGCATCCAGTCAGTCCGGTGGTGATTGAACAGGCTTTGAAATTGCTCCGAGGCGGTGGCCTGGTGGTGTTTCCGACTGACACGGTTTATGGCGTCGGTGCATCGGTGGATCGGCCGGATGGCGTCGCCCGGCTCTTCGTTGCGAAAGGACGACCATCTGAGCGCGCGATTCCAGTTCTGGTTTCCGGCACCGAACCCGCAGTTCGGCTCGCGTCGGAAGTAAGTGATGCCGGACGGCGACTTATGGACGCCTTCTGGCCAGGCCCATTGACGATCGTTCTACCTGCCGCGTCCTGGTTGCCGGAGGAGATTGTCCGCGGCACTAGTGGGGTGGGCGTTCGAATGCCAGATCACCCCGTAGCGCTGGAGTTGATCGAGCGGAGCGGTGGTGCGCTGGCGACAACAAGTGCGAATCGCTCCGGAGAAACAGAAACCCGGACGGCTGACGAAGCCGCCCGGGAAATCGGCGATCGTGTCGATCTCGTGATTGACGGCGGAGAGGCACCTGGCGGGGTTCCATCAACCGTCGTCAGGCTCGATTCATCAGGCGGCTGGACGATCCTGAGACTCGGAGTGATCGCCGAATCCGATATCGAGCGCGTCTTACTGGAGCGCGACTGATCGCCGCCTAAGGCTTGACACCAGCGTTTTCGCCGTCTTTGCCAATTCCTGGCGACAAGCCGGCGAGTGATCCGATCCATACACCGACGGCACTCCCCACAACTGCTCCAAGGACGCCGGCCATCAGCAAGTCAGTCTCCGTGGTGAACGCACTGGTGAATACCACCGACGTAATCAGTCCCAGGATCGCTCCCGGAATCAAGCCGATTGCCATGCCCCGTTGAGCGAGTTCGAGAACTTCGACGTTTGCGGGCGAGACCTCGGATACCGGCTCTTTCCAGATTGCGTGGGACGCGTAGACCTTACCGAGGGCCGCACCGTAGATCAGGTGAAGAATCAGATTCCCAAGAACCGGCAGCGGTCCCGCGCCGACGTCCGCGGCGAAGAATCCTGCTCCAATGAGCGGGAAGAAAACGATGATCGATAGCGTCCACGGTACCAGACCAAACTTCACCCCGCGCTGGAAACCCGTTCCTGACACTCGAGGTTCAACAAATCCGGCATACACGATTGCCCAGAGTACACCGGCGATCAGGTGAACTGCAATCGCCACGGCAAGGTTCACCGTGGCAATCTCGGTAACCGTGTTATCGACCAGCGAGGCAAACCAGACCTGCAACTGGTTCGCTCCGGACGCAGTACTACCGAGCAGCGCGGCCAATCCGTACGCCAGGAGCACGGCCGCGGTCATGATACCGGTCGCGACAAATCCGGAAACGGCACCCATCGGGAGCCAGCCGAGATAGCGTCCATTAGTATCTCGATGTCGCTCCAGTTCGACCCTGGTCGGTTGCGGTGGGGATGCGTCCTGATCAGGCGAAGGTCGTGTTGGTGCAGCCGGTACGGTCTCATCGGTGCGGTTCCAGCCTGTGACCAGGATGAATGCGCCGACACCGGCGGCCAGCGTTACGAGAATTGCTTGGGCCCAGCGATCTTGATAAGCATGGAAGATCGCTACTGGAATTGCGACGACCAGGATCAGGGCATAAGCAATATCCCAGAAGCGAGGGTGAATTCGCTGCATCGAGGCGCTCCTTGCAGGATAGCGATGAACAGTCCAGCCCGGAATCTCCGGGGATCGGGCCCATCGCCGGTTATCAGTTGTTCTGCCCCTGAGGCATATTCGCAGGTTGCGTTCCGCAATTCTGATTATGTTTCGTGATCCAGTGAGATCAGACAATTGACCGGGCTTTTTTGTAAGGGTGTGGAAGGAACTGCGCTGGTCGGCTACCATTGCCGGAGTGTACGGTCGCATGAATTTTCGAGACACGGAGCCGGGGGCGGTTTTTGGGGTACGGCTGGCTCGTTATTCGATCAGTTCTACTTGCGTTAGTCTTCGCTGGACTGGTGGCCGGCGTAGGCTGGCTTGGGGATCAGCTCGAGGTTGGTCCAGGCCGCGTCCCGATCTGGGATGCGGACGGCCGGAGTTTCTGGCTGGCCGGCCTTCTTCTGGTGGGAATCGCCGGAGTTACCTATCGGTTGTTTGATAATCCTCCCGAAGCACAGTATCCCGTAGAAGGGGCGCTCGAACCTTCCTACAGTGCGGGTGAGATTGCGACCAACTGGGTTTTCCCATCGCTCGTAGTGCTCTCGGCTGTGTCGCTACTCGGCGTCTACCGCGGAACGACCGCGATCGCATTCGGTGCGCTGATCGCTCTCGTCGGGCTGACTGCCGGCCCTGTCACACGCCATCTGATGATGATCGCCGGTGAGACAGGACGAGAGCGGGCCCGGATCATCTTCACGCTGCTGGTACACGGTGTCGCGTTTCTGACGCTGGCGATGATCTACATCCACAAAGTCCGCAGCATCTTCTCGGCGACGGCTGTGCTGATCGTCGGAATCCTGCTCCTGATTGCGCTGACGGAGGGAGAGGACCACGTTTTCGTCCGCCGACTTGTCTATGCCCTGGTTGGTGGTCTGATGCTCGGGCAGGTGACCTGGGGACTGAATTACTGGCAGGCGACTGGCTGGACCGGTGGTGCGGTTCTGCTCGTTTGCTTCTATCTCTTCGGTGGCATAATCCTCACGCATCTCCGACGAGGTGTCGAAACGCGCGACGTGGTCGAGTATGGCGCAGTGTCGATGGTCGCATTCGGCATCGTTGTCTATTCGGTCTTCATTTGATCCCGCTTCTTCGTCGTCCTATCTGATCCCGCGAATGGAACGATTTCCATGAGCCTCTTCGACGAGAATCGCAAGCGACAGTTGAGCCAGCGTGCTCCGCTCGCCGACCGCATGCGCCCGCGAACGTTGTCCGAGCTGGTCGGCCAGGAGCACCTTGTCGGCGAAGGGACACTGCTACGGAAGGCGATCGAGCAGGATCGGATCAGCTCACTTATCCTCTGGGGACCGCCAGGAAGCGGCAAAACCACGCTCGCCCGGATTATCGCGAATACAACGAGAGCCCGCTTCGTCCCGCTTTCGGCTGTCTCTGCCGGGGTGGCTGATCTCCGTCGCGAGGTCAAGGAGGCCAGCGAACAACTCGGGATGTACAACCAGCGCACGATTCTCTTCATCGATGAGATTCACCGGTTCAACAAGTCGCAGCAGGATGCGATTCTGCCGTACGTCGAGGATGGCACGGTCGTGCTGATCGGTGCCACAACGGAGAACCCATCCTTCGAGGTCAACGCCCCGCTGCTCTCGCGTTCACGGGTACTGGTGTTGAACGC
>SLMJ01000201.1 GCA_007133615.1 Thermomicrobiaceae bacterium
CAGATGTACGATTTCGTGCCCGTCGAAGCTGCGCTGGCCGGAGTGTTGATTTCCGCCGCAGTTGCCACAGTCGTGGCGATCCGGGCGAACTCACAGGTTGTTGCGGCGTACGGCCTCATCGCTGCCCTTGCCGCACCCCCACTTATGGGAGCTGACCCAACCGGGACCACGATCGCCTATGTTTCGGCAATACTTGTTGGCACGACATCGATCGCCCTCTATCGCACATGGCGATGGCTCCCGGCGCTCGCGTTTCTGCTCTCGGCTCCTCAGCTTGCGGACTGGGTGCTCAGCAACCCACAGTTGATCGTCGCGCTCTCCGCAATCGCCGGTTTCTGGTTCCTGCACATTCTTGCCGCGGGTGGCGAAGAGTTTCGTATCCGGCGAAACCGTTTGAGCATAACGTCTACAACTCTACTCGTTGCCAACGCGACGTTCCTCGTCTGGGCAGGGTTTGAGATCTTGCAGGGAGAAGCGGCGGCCTGGCGAGGACTCTTCCTCGTCGTGGTTGCGCTGGCCCACATGTCCATCGGCGGTTACTTTCTGTGGGAGGAGGGTGATCGACATCCGTTCGGAATGCTCGCTTTTGGCATGGGCATCGCCGCTCTCACGATCGCGATTCCGGTTCAACTCGGCGGACCATGGGTCCCGATCGCCTGGGCAGCGCAAGCGGTCGCACTCGCCTGGGTCTATGTCGAGCGCCGGCATGGCTATAGTGGACTCGTGGCGATCGCACTAACGTCTCTTTCCATCGGGCACCTGGTGACGATTGAGTATCCGCTTGATCAGATCGAGACGTGGCAGGGAAGTGCCTATCCGTTCTTCAACGCTTCGGGTGGCACGCTGGCCTTCATTCTTGGCGCACTGGTTGTGGCCGGCTATCTGTTGCGAGGGAACCGATCACGGGTGACGGTGGGGACCATTGGCGCGCTGCTGATCATCTACGCCGCACCGTTCGAGTTGTCAGGCGTGTGGTTGCTGACTGCCTGGTCGGCGGTCTTCGTGGCAGTAATCGGCCTCTGGCGCTCGTTCCCACAGGAATTCGAGATCGGAGCAAAGGGAGCAGAATTCCCGTCTCCGCTTCTGCTGCCGATGATCATCTCCTCGTCATTGGCGCTCGGGCATCTAATCCTGGTCGATGTGCCGATTGACGCAGTCACCTGGCAACTGCCGGAGATCCCATTCTGGACGCGGGAAGCGTTTGCGGCGGGAGTCGTGATAACTGCGAGTCTTCTGGCCGGCTTCATCGCTGGCACCGCGCCAGCTCGACGTGCAGGTGTTATCGGGGCTGCACTGGTAGCCGCCTACCTCATGCCGTTCCAGCTTGGAGACCCGGCAACGGTGGTGGCATGGGCAACCCTTGCGCTCCTCCTCGGGATCGTTTCCCAGTGGGATAGTGACGGATTGAGCACGTACCTGCCTGCCGCGGCGGGGTTGTTGATGATCGGGATTGGGCTTGCTGTCGTCAACGTTGCGCCACCAGGGCGACTCTTCGTGGACGCGACGTCGCAGATCGATCACCCGTTCCTCTGGAGTGGGGCAACCGCTGCGCTTGGGGCACTGGCGATCGTCCTCGTCATCGGTTTCTGGATGTACCAGCAACATGACACTGCCAGATGGCTGGCGTTGGCTTCTGCAATCCTTGCGGTCTACCTGATTTCTATTGGAGTTGTTGACCAGTTCCAGAATCGCCTCGGTGGCCCAACTGAACTCGAGGAGTTGCAGAAGCAAGCGCAGGTTGCCCTGTCGATTCTCTGGGCTATCCTCGGGGGAACTGCATTCGTGTCTGGTGTTGTTCGGGATGTGATGTCTGCGCGAGTCTTCGGCCTCTCGCTGCTCGCTTTGACAACTGCCAAGGTGTTCCTGTACGACATGGCATCGCTCGACGCCGCGTATCGAGTGCTCTCCTTCATCGGTCTGGGAATCCTGCTACTCCTGAGCGCATACGCCTACCAGCGCATGACGCCTGGCGGAGGCGGAACCCGCAAAGCAGCAGCATAGTTCCCGAGGCCCGGCAGTGTGACCCACACCGGGCCTCAAATGGTGTTTAGCTCAGGATCTGTGAATGATCAAGCCAGAGAGGAGAGTAGTGCGGAAACCGGGACTCGAACCCGGACGGGGTTACCCCCAACGGTTTTTAAGACCGTAGCGTCTGCCATTCCGCCATTTCCGCACGATTTTCCGTGATGGCCCGGAACGAAAAACGGACCCCGCTTGTGAGGGTCCGTTCCGGATCATCTGGAGCGGAAGATGGGATTCGAACCCACGACCTTCTCCTTGGCAAGGAGATGCTCTACCACTGAGCCACTTCCGCGATGTGTCGGCACGCCGCTCGCGTAACCACTTCGTAGTTTACTCAATCGCCTCTGGAGTGTCAAATCAACCGAGCAGTGTTGCGTAAGCCCGATCGGCCCGACCGGCCGGGCTTTGATTCACGCACGTAAGTCGACATAATTCTGTGCTTCGTTGACGTTCTCTTTTTCACAGGGATATAATACTGGCGCTGATTCAGCCACTGTCCTCACGGGGTAAATGAATCCTGTACCCGCCTCCCTGCAACGATCTATAATTGTCGATACCGTCTGCTCGATACTGGTGAGGCGGGTCAACACTGGAAGGAACCATGAGCACAATTGCGGAGCGACTAATCAGTGATCTTGGCACGGCGATGCGCGAGAAGAACGCGGAGCGGCGTGATGTGCTGCGCTACCTGCGTTCCGAGGTCAAGAATGCCGAGATCGAACATGGTCGGACTTTGACAGACGACGAAGTCACCCAGGTTATCCAGCGGCAGATCAAGCAGCGTCGAGAATCGATCGAACAATTCGAGAAGGGCGGCCGACAGGATCTGGTCGACGTCGAACAGGCCCAGATTGCGATTCTCGAAGAGTATCTGCCCCCGCAGTTGTCTGACGAGGAACTGGAGCGCATTGCTGGCGACATTGCTGACCAGCAGGGGCTTTCCGGGACGAAGGATATGGGCAAACTGATGGGGCCGTTGCGGGAACAGGTCGGGGCGCAGGCCGAAGGTCGCGCCGTCTCAAACGCAGCACGCAAAGTGCTGGAACAGCGAGCGAACGGAGAGGCATCGGGGTAGAGGTTGTCGCAATCAGGAGGGTGATCGTCGAGATCGGAACTCCGGTTGCTGCACCATAGACGCCCCGGGCTTCGGGTAATGCCATGACTACACCACCTCGCTCGAGCAACCAGTCGAACAGACCGACCCGGGACCGTGGATGGCTGTCCTGGTATCGCCGTGGATCCGATCTGATGCGGCTGACACTGGTGCTGGCGCTCTTTGGTGTTGGAATCGTGATTGCCGGCACCGCGAGCGTCTACGCAACCTGGGTGACCGAGAGCGTGGTCTTGCAGGAAGGCGAGATCGCCGATCGCTCCTATACCGCTCCCCGTACCGAAACATTCGTCAGCGAGATTCGAACAGAAGAGCGTCGGGAAGAGGCGTATAGCGATTCCCGGAATATTGTCTTCCGGGAAGACCCGTCCGTCGCCCCAGAACAGATCAGCGACCTCGAAGCAGCCCTCGAATCCATCGAAGAAATCCGTGAACACGACGATGACGACGCAGTTGGAGACGTGCGAGCTGCGGCCGAAGGCTTGTCCGACGCTCAGTCCGAGTCTCTGCTCGACTTGAGCCCCGCCTCGTGGACGCGCGTGCGCGATGAATCGGTGCGGTTGCTGGAGGATGTCTTCGCCGAAGAGATCTCCAGTGAGGATGTCGCTGGTATCCGCGACGCGATGCCACAGCGTGCAGATCCGCAGCTTGATGCAAGCGAGCGAAATCTCGCGATTGCCCTTGCCCGCCCGTACGTTCGTGCCAACGTTGAAGTCGATGAAGAAGCGACGACCGAGGCGCGAGAAGCTGCGGCTGAAGATGTCGAGCCGGTAATGCTTACCGTGCAGGCCGGTCAGATCATCGTCAGGCAGGGCGACCCGGTCACCGAATATCACATTGAGCAACTGGAGCATTTCGGCCTGTTGAGTCCAGAGCAGACCTGGGATCAGTTCGGAGGCGTCGTCGGGTTGCTCGGGCTGGTTTCACTGGCGATGGTGCTGTATCTGGGACGGTTCGCGCCGGATATTTGCCGATCGCGACAATTGCTCCTGGTGGGGCTCGTCGTCGCGATTCCCTTGATTGCTGGTCGATTCGTCCTGCTCAACGAAGATTTGCTCTACATGTTCCCGGCAGCGGCCGCGATCATGTTGCTTGCGATTCTGATCGGATTCCACATCGCCGTGGTCGTTGGAGGATTCCTCGGACTCTATCTGGGAATCGTTAGCGGATCTTCCTTCGAAGTCGCGTTTGTAACCATCCTTGCCTCGGTTGCTGGTGCAGCCGTGATCTGGCGGGCAGAGCGGACGGTTACGTTCCTCTTTGCCGGCCTGGCGGTCACGGCGACGACATTCGTTGGCGCTTCGCTCTTTCACTTGATGACCGGCAGCCTCGATATGGCGAATGCCGGGGGATTGCTGGCGGCTTCGGCAATTAACGGTGCGCTGTCTGCCAGCCTGACATTCCTGTTTTTCAGCCTGCTCGGGACGCTGTTCGGGATTACCACGCACTTGCAGTTACTGGAGCTGGCACACCCCAACCAGCCTTTGTTATATCGACTCACCCGAGAGGCACCCGGAACCTACCATCACAGCATTGTGGTGAGTAACCTGGCCGAGAGCGCTGCGGAACGAGTTGGCGGGGATCCGCTGTTTGCCCGTGTGGCTGTGATGTATCACGACATCGGCAAACTGATGCGACCGACTTTCTTTATCGAGAACCAGGCGAATCGGTCGAACATCCACGATTCGCTGGATCCGCGGAGCAGTGCGCAAATCATCATCGATCATGTCGCCGATGGTGTTCGCCTGGCGCGGAAAGCCCGGGTGCCGAAGCCGATCGTCGATGTGATTGAGCAGCATCACGGAACGTCCCTGGTCAAGTACTTCTATAACCGGGCGATCAGGGACGGGGAAGATGTTGACGAGGCGGAGTTCCGTTACGCTGGGCCGAAGCCGCAGACTCGAGAAGCAGGAATCATCCTCCTGGCTGACAGTGTGGAGGCGGCGGTACGGTCGATGTCGCAAAGCGGCAGCCTCTATGAGGATGCGATCGAGGATGATGCAGGTGAGACCGTCCGGAAGTCCAAACTGGATGGAATCGTGGAAAGCATCATTCGCGATCGGATTGAGGACGGTCAACTGGACGATTGTGACCTCACGATCAAGCAGATCGAAGAGATTCGCAGGATCTTCGTCTCCATTCTCGAGGGTGTCTATCACCCACGCATCGAGTACCCGGAATCCACTCGACGTCGCTCGAAAGCACCATCGAGCGAGATCGCGACCGCGGAACCGAGTTGATGACTGAGACCGGGACATCCCTGAACGTCCACTTCACCCTGAGCAACCACGTTGACGGAACCTTGCTTGATAACGTGCGCAAACTGCTCGAGATGGCGGCTCGTTCGGAAGACCTCAAAGGTGAACTCGGCGTCTGGCTGTGCTCCGATGATGAGATTGCTGATCTGCATGTGCGATTCATGGACGTTCCCGGTGCAACGGACGTCATCACGTTTCCCGAGGACCTGGAATCAGGCGGGTATCTGGGCGACATCGCCGTATCGACTGACACGGCGGCCAGTCAGGCGGCCGAGGCAGGGCACTCTACCGAGCGAGAAATCGCCTACCTCTGCCTGCACGGCCTGTTGCATATTGCAGGCTACGACGACCTGGACGACAACTCCCGAAACGCTATGATTCATCGGCAGGACGAGCTGATGATTGCGTTCGAACGGGAGAATCCGGGTGTCTGGTAGACCAAAGATGCGGGTCGCGCTGATCACCACCGTGCTGAATGAGGAAGATTCGCTCCCGACGCTACTCGAGTCAATCGCGTCCCAGTCAAGACAACCTGATGAACTGATCGTTGTCGATGGTGGGTCGACTGATCGGTCCGTCTCGATTCTGAACGAATGGCAGGATCGCCTGCCGGTGCAGGTTCTCGTCCAACCCGGCGCGAATATCTCCCAGGGACGCAATGCAGCGATCGAGCGGACATCGTGCGACATCGTCGCGGTTACCGACGCCGGCGTTCATCTCGATCCTGACTGGCTGGAGCGTCTCACGGCGCCGTTTATTCAGAATGCGGTGTCCGTAGATGTCGTATCCGGGTTCTTTCGACCTTATTGCGAGACTGATTTCGAAACCGCGCTAGCGGCGACGACACTGCCTGATGTTGAGGAGATTGATGGCCGCACGTTTCTGCCGTCGAGCCGCTCCGTTGCATTTCGCAAGAGCTGGTTCGATGCGGGATTGCGATACCCGGAATGGCTGGATTTCTGTGAGGATCTGGTCTTCGACCTGCGGATGAAGCGCGTTGGCGCCCGCTTTCTCTTTAGGCCCGATGCTCAGGTAGGGTTTCGGCCGCGTTCGTCTGCGATGTCGTTCTGGCGCCAGTACTACCGCTACGCGCGCGGCGATGGGAAGGCCGGACTGTTCGCCAAACGCCATCTCATCAGATACGCGACCTACTTCGTTGCGCTGCCGTCACTGTTTCTAACGCGATCTCCTGTCTGGCGCATGCTGGTCTTGCTCGGCGCTGTGGCGTATGTGCGACGTCCGGCGCAACGACTCTGGAGCCGACGAAACGGTGACGCTATCGCAGTCGCCCGGCTGCTGCCGTTGGCGGGGCTATTGAGGGCATTTGGTGATTTCGCGAAGATGGCTGGTTATCCCGCAGGGTTGCTCTGGCGGGCGCGCAACCACGGATTGCGACGTGACTGGCGGACGATTCCGGAGCGAACGGCTTCGTCACGAGACTGATCAGGCGGTCGCCAGCGTGACATGCAGAAATTCGCTGGCCCAGAGCGCAGCCCGGCGGCGCATTTCGGA
>SLMJ01000251.1 GCA_007133615.1 Thermomicrobiaceae bacterium
ATTGTCGAAGCGCTCGCCCAGGTCGGCGCTGTTGCCATGCTCGGAACCGACGAGCACAGGGGCAAGATCGCGTTCTTCGCTGGAATCAACAAGGTTCGCTTCAAGCGACAGGTCAAACCGGGCGACACACTGCGCCTCGAGGTCGAGGTCGGCAAATTCCGCCGCGGCGTTGGCACGGGAACCGGGACCGCGACCGTGAATGGCGAAGTTGCCGCGCAGGGCGAGTTGATGTTTGCTATTGTCGATGCAGAACAACTCGAACAGGACAGCTAGCCAGCGCGATTTCACCGGGCTCGTCGCTCGCTGGCTGGATCGTGCCTTACGGCAGACTCCACGTGTGCCAGTTGAACAGGCGGACATCCAGCGCATCGTGGTCATCAAACCGTGCTGCCTGGGAGACATGCTGATGGCGACACCGGTTCTTCGCGCTCTGACTCAGTCGTACCCGGACGCCGCGCTCGCGGTCGTGACGGATTCCTGGACCCGCCCAGCGATCGGCTCCAACCCACGAGTTGACCACATTATCGAGTACCCCGATTCGGGAGCGATCCGCGGTGCGGTTCAACTCGGTTGGAAGCTGCGACAATACAGTTTCGACCTCGGCATTAGTCTCGATCGCTCGCCGATTCCAGCGCTAGCGATGAGGATCGCCGGGATCCCGTATCGTGCTGGAATCGACAGCCAGGGCCGCGGAATCGGGCTAACCCACCGCGTCACTCCAGAGCCTGACCAACACGAGACAGAGCTGTATCTCTCTACCCTGACAACTCTGGGAATCGAAAATCTGACGGAATACCCGGAGTATCACGTTCCAGACCAGTCGATCATCGACATTCGATCGCGGGTTTCAACGAGCAACGATCGTCCGCTGGTGATTGTTCACCCTGGTGGCGCGGTGAACCCGGGAGTGGAGATGCTCGAGAAGCGCTGGCCGGCAACCTCCTTCGGAGAACTGGTTTCGCTTCTGCTGCAGGAAGCCGGCGCCACGGTTGCGCTTGTCGGGACGGAAACCGATCGAAACGCAGTAGAGACCACCAAGCAGTTCGCCCGCGGACCGGTCGTCGACCTCTGCGGCCAGCTTTCGCTCGAAGAACTGGCCGCGCTGATTCGAGAGTCCAGTCTGTATGTTGGCAACGACAGCGGTACGAGCCATCTTGCCAGCGCAGTCGGTACGCCAGTCGTCACGATCTTCGGCCCGACCAGCCCGCGGCGATATCGCCCGCTCGGTCGGCGTACCAGAGTGTGTGCGCCGGAGGCCGCGTGGAAAGCATCCGATGACGCGGACCTTCGAACAGCCGATCGATCGAACCTCCCAGACATCGCGTCAGTTCCACTCCCGGCAGTGCTCAACGCTTGCCTCGATCTGCTCGGAGGGCAGGATTGATAATTCGAACTGTCCTCCATACGCTCCGGAATCAACTACTCCGCGGTGCAATTGCGCGACCGTTTAGACCGATCGAGTCCCCCGGGAATCGAATCGTGCTCGTCCGCCCGGATCATTTCGGCGATCTCCTGCTTCTGACTCCGGCCATCGAATACCTTCAGCAGCACCTGCCCGATCACGAGATTACGCTGATGACCGGCCCGTGGAACGAAGCCGTTGCCAGGCACGTTGCGCCCGAAATCGAAGTCCTAACCTGGCCGTTCCCTGGATTCGATCGAAACTCAGGCACTCGATCACCTCTGGATCCTTACCGGGATATCGCGCGGGCCGCTGAGACAGTCCGCGACCGTTCACCGAGAGCAATTCTGTTGCTGCGGGATGATCACTGGTGGGGGGCGTGGATGGCTCGCGAGGCAGGCATTCCGATTCGGGTTGGATATAACAACAGTGACGTGGCTCCGTTTCTAACCCACTCAATGGAAATTGAGCGGGCAAACTACGCCCGACAGAACCTCGAAATGGTTCAGCGTTCGATCTCGCTTCTGGGCGGCGAGAACGCGAGTTACGATGAATCGCATCCCTCACTGACCTGGCCAGTACATGAGTCCGCACGGTCATCGATCCAGGAGGTGCTCGGTGAACACGGCGTATCGGATCGCTACGTCATCATCCACCCCGGTACCGGAGCGCCAGTCAAGACCTGGCCAACGCGGCGGTGGGCAGCACTTGCCGACCAGCTGACTCGACGCAGTAATTGCCAGGTATTGCTCACCGGTTCAGCAGACGAGCGGCAGATCTGCGCCGAGGTCGATACCTGGTCCGGTACTTCGCTGCTCAATCTGGCGGGGCAGACAACGCTGTTCCAGTTGGCCGAGCTGTTTCGAGGTGCCGCGCTGGTTCTTGGCGTAGACAGCGGCCCGCTCCATCTCGCGGTCGCTACGGGAACGCCGTCGGTTCATCTCTACGGCCCGAGCGACCATGTACGATATGGGCCGTGGGGCGATCCTGACCACCACCGCGTAATCAGGGCCGGGATGACGTGTCCTGCCTGCGGTGATCTTTCGCCGGAACGGTCGCCAAACTGCGGCTGCATGGCGGCGATCCAGTCTAACGAAGTTGCCCAGGTTGCGATTGAGATGTTGCATGAGTATTGAACGAGCACTGATCGGGATCGATGCCAGCCGCTCCTACCGCGAGCCGATGACAGGCACCGAGCGCTATTCGCGCCGGATCATCGAGCACCTCCTCCGGGAACACCCGGAAGATTTCAGGTACCGGCTCTATTTCAATGACAGACCTCCCGATTCGGCCGTTCTGGGAGAAGCAGAGATTCGTGAGCTGCCTGCCCGTCGACTCTGGACGCACCTGACGCTAAGCCGCGAGCTGCGCGCGAACCCGGTGGATGCGCTGTTCGTGCCATCTCACGTCATCCCGCTCTACCACCCGCAGCGATCGATCGTAACCATTCACGACCTCGGGTTCTACTACGAGCCGGAAAAGCACACCACCGGCACCCGGATCCAGCTCAGAGCGACAACATCCTGGAACATCCGGCAGGCGTGCCGTCTCATCGCGATATCTGACTCCACGAAAAAGGACATGGTCGAACGCTACGGTGTTGATCCGGATCGCGTTACCGTTGTCCATCACGGGGTTGACGATCAATTCCGCCAGGTCAACCAGGACGAGGTGGAGCGTTATCGACGCGCTGCTCGCCTCCCGGAGCGATTCATTCTCTACCTTGGAACAATCCAGCCGAGAAAAAACCTGGAGCGCCTGATTGATGCGTTCGAACTCATTGCCGGCGCCGACCCCGGACTGCACCTCATTCTGGCTGGTAATCCGGGCTGGATGGCCCAGCCAATCCGCAAGCGAGCCCTTGCCAGCGCGTACTCGCGCCGAATTTCGTTCCCCGGTCGAATTCCTGATGAGCAACTGCCATTGCTGTACAACGCTGCTAGCGTGTTCACGCTGCCGTCGCTCTACGAAGGCTTCGGACTACCGGTGCTCGAAGCCATGGCCTGCGGAAAGCCCGTCGTTATGTCCAACCGCGGGGCACTCCCGGAGCTCTCCGGCGCAGACACCACGGTAATCGATCCGCTGGATGTCGGTGATCTGGCCGATGCACTCCGATCGACGATCGACGCTGATCCGGGTAACGAGCAGGTGCAGGCCCGTATCGAACATGCCCGAAGATTCTCCTGGGCGGACTCCGCACGTCGCACCCGGGACGTGCTGCGCCGTGCGGTGGACGAAACATGAGGCAATTCGAACGGATACTGGTCGTCAAACTGGCTGATATCGGCGACGCGGTGCTCTCGCTACCCGCCGTTCAATCACTTCGTGCTGCCAACCCGAACGCGACCATCGACATTCTCACTACCGAAGCCGGCGCGAACGTGTTTGCCCTTTCCACGGCGATAGACCGCGTGATCACGTTGCAGAAGCAGCAGTTCGATCACATCCGCGGGCTGATCTCCTTCTCCGGGATAACCGAACTGCTCCGGCTCGCTGCGCAGCTCCGGGGTGGCAGGTACGAGGCAGTCGTGTTGCTCCACCACCTCACCACATCCTTCGGAGCCCGGAAGTTCGCCGCGCTCGTGCGAACCACCGGCGCGACAGTCGTGGCCGGACTGGACAATGGACGAGGCGCCTTCCTCACCCACGCTGCGCCGGACTACGGGTTCGGAGCGAAGGCGGAGTGGGAATATGGAATCGACGTTGTGCGATCGCTCGGGATTGATGCGCATGAAACACGTCCCGAGTTCTCCTTGCCCGAGTCCGCCGAGAAATCGGCTCGTTCCCTCCTGCAACGAACGATGGGACATCACGCTGAATATGCAGTCGTCCACCCTGAAGTTGGAGCATTCAGCCCCGCCCGGGCGTGGCGCAATGATCACTTCGCCGACGTTTGCCGGCACCTGATTGTTGACCACGATCTACCCGTGCTCCTTGTCGGTGTTGAGCAAGATCGCCCCGGTCACGAACAGCTCGCAGCGATTCCCGGCGTCTATGATCTCGTCGGGCAAACGTCATTTCCCGAGCTCTGCCATATCGTCCAGGCATCCAGGATCGTCGTCGGCTGCGATAGCTCCGTGTGCCACCTCGCGGGCGCGTTCAATCGACCAACGATTGCGTTGTTCGGACCGTCCAACATCCACGCCTGGAAGCCGTATGGCTCCAGGGTGATGAAAATCGGCGAACGTCTTGATCGAGACGAGAACGTGATCGCCCTGCATCGAGATCTCCCCTGCTCTCCGTGCATTTACACCGGCTTCCGGCTCGGCCGCCCACAGGGATGTCGCTCGCGTTCCTGCATGATGGATCTACCGCCGGCGCCGGTCCAGCAACTCTCAGACACGTTGCTTCAGAGAAGCTGATCGAACCTAAGGGCCAGATTGAACAATTCTTGATCCTGAACCAAGCTGACCTTGGGGGCGATGTATACGCTCTCTACCGCGGACCCTGTCATGATCGCCGGAAACTCTTGCCACAGGTTGGTGCGCAACGGGCACTCCTGTCTCCTGTTGCCGCAGGCTCCCACTGCTTTGACCCCTTGTGGCGTTATGTTTACACATTCGCGCTCAGTCGGGAAATGAGAGATCGGAACACTTCAAGAGAATCGTCTGAGTCATATGAAAATCGAGCAAACAGGCAGCAATTGCAAAATTCGTGGTAATCGCATTGTTGGCAACGAAATTGCAGGCGTAGTAAGTCTGTTGGGAACGCCTACAAGATCAACACGGCTAGCTTTCCGGAAAGGGGGCATTTGACGGAGCTTCTATCTGAATCTCCATCGAAACGCCGTCAAGCTAGATTAGTACAAGGTACTAACCAGATGAACAACACGGAGGGAAATATGGGTACTAAGTTCAGACTCGCGGCAGTTCTCGCTCTGCTCGTGAGCATGTTCTCGGCAACGATAGGCACCAGTGCGTATCACGATGGCTCCGATCAATATCACCCGATTGCCACGTCAGAATTTGAAGATGTTTGGGAGCGGACGGATCTTCCGGTCCAGGAACTGGAGGTAGCACGCACCTGGATCTGGGGTCCGGGCGGATTCTCGGATCTCATCGTTGAAGACTATGCAGAGGGTGATGACGGCACTCGCGCGGTTCAGTACTTCGATAAATCGCGTATGGAGATGCCAACGACTGGGGACGCCGATGCCGACGAGGACTCTCCATGGCTAATCACTCAAGGTCTGCTGGCAACTGAGCTGATGACCGGTGAGTTGCAGCTGGGAGATGCCGCGTTCGAACAGCACAACCCGTCGAATCGCTCCGCGGCGGGCGACCCGCAGGATACGACCGCGCCAACCTACGTCGCGATGGGCGATCTGATGGAGCGTGACGCGCGCGCTGGCGGCGAGGTAATCGTCGAATATGCAAACCGCACTGGCGTGGTCGTCGAGGATGAAGCCCGCTTCGCCGGTTACAATGTCACCGACGTCGAAGGTGACTGGCAGGCAGTCGATGGCATTGACAAGAATATCGCCTCGGTCTTCTGGGACTTCATGAATAGCGAAGGTCTTGTCTATGACGGCGATCAGGACGCGTTTGTCGAAGACGATCTCTTTCTGAACGCGTTCTATGCGGTCGGCTATCCGCTGACGGACGCTTTCTGGGCCGATGTTACTGTGGCTGGCGATGATCGAGCCGTTCTGATCCAGTGCTTCGAGCGACGCTGCCTGACATTCACGCCCGACAACCCAGACGGCTGGCAAGTCGAGTCTGGCAACATCGGTCAGCACTACTATGACTGGCGCTATCAGCAGATTCCGAGCGAGCCGGTCATCAACGTTGACCTCGACTTCGAACCTTACGATCCCGACTCGGTCGTCGAGCCAACTCTGGCCGGCGCTGATATCGCGATCCTGACGGACTTTGAGCCACAGAACTTCGCTCTCACGACCGCCTCACTGGTTGATCAGCATGGGGACGCGATCACCATTGAGGGTGAGGACATCGAGTTCTCGGCAACAGCAGCGGATGAAGATACACGGGTTCGCGGCGGTGATGGCTTCTGGCCAACACTCGAAGGTGAAACCGAAGAATACTTCACCGGTCCAGAAGCAACCACACCGATGGTTGCCATGACCGATGCTGATGGCGAGGCCTTCCTCTATTTCCGCCGTTCCCTTGGCCCGGAGGTGGGTATGCACAATGGGCTGATCGATATTACAGCCACGCACGTCGAAACTGGCGCCAGCGATACCGTAACGGTCCAGTTCATCGAGGGTGACGACGTTGTTCGTGACGATCACGATGACGATCATCACCACTAGCCGCGCCGGATGAAGGTCCGACGCAGTTCAGACAGGTTTCCGGCTGGATGTCGGAACCCTGTCTGTATCTGATCGATCGGAAATCGAATCTGGTATTTCGCTGGGGGACGCATACCGTCGACGAGAAACCTTGCAGTCCCCCTCTGCTTTCCCCACCTAGGAGATGAACATGAGGAAGCGCTCAATACGTCTCGTGATCTTAACCTTCCTGGTTTCCAGCCTGTTTG
>SLMJ01000077.1 GCA_007133615.1 Thermomicrobiaceae bacterium
CCCCTGGCAGCAGTTTTGACGCGAACGCTGCTAATCAGAGTGCTCTGCGGCCGGAAAGGGCCCGACCGAGCGTAACCTCATCGGCGTATTCAAGATCCCCGCCAACCGGCAACCCGCTCGCCGGCCGCGTAACCGTAACCCCGTATTGTCCCAGTTGCCGTGCGATGTACATCGCGGTGGCGTCACCTTCGATGTTGGGGTTCGTCGCCAGAATCACCTCGCTGATATCGCCTGACTTAACACGCTCGATCAGCTCATTCACTTTGATCTGATCCGGCCCCATTCCATCGACGGGCGAGATCGCCCCATGCAGCACGTGATAGGTTCCGTTGAACTCACCTGTCCGGTCCAGCGCAATCACATCGAGCGGATCCTCGACAACGCACACGAGTGTGTGATCGCGTTCAACGTCGGCACAGATCGGGCAGGGATCAGATTCCGAAATATTGAAGCAGACCGAACAGAGGCCGATCCGCTCCTTTACGTCGATAATCGCATCAGCCAGTGCGCGCGCCTCATCTTCACTCCCGCGCAGAATGAAGTAGGCCAGCCGTGCGGCCGACTTCGGACCGATCCCGGGGAGCTTCGCAAACTCGTTAATCAGTCGGTTGACAGGTTCTGCGGTGATCGATGTTTTCATCAGGCCCCCGGTTCATGAATGCTGCCAACCGTGACCGAATTATAGCAAAGCACCCCTGTTCACTATTCGTGTAACAGCCGGTGACGCTCGCCGTTAGACGCCATGACACCCCTGCTAGACGTGCGTGACCCGCAGGGAGATCGGCGTCCATTCCGGCGGCATTCGTTGGCGCGATGAATCGAACCGGCACCAATTACCCATGCTAACCGCGGTATCGTTCGTGATCTGGCGAAATCCTGAATCTAACGCGCGATTCGACTCCTGGTCGGGTTTGCGTGGATACAGCACGTGTGGTACGGTAGGCAAAACCTTCAGACTATCGAGGAATAACGAGCGAGAAAGCGGAAGATGGTGCGTGCGCAGCGCGCCAGACGTTTCACGTGTTGACGATCAATTGACCGTCGGCACCGGGGTAACCGTACCTGCGGAAGGGGGCGGGGTTTTATGGTCGACAGGTCCAGCTATAGCGATAGGACCCTGAAGTGTCGTGACTGCTCCGAAGATTTCATCTGGACCGCCGGGGAACAGGCTTTCTTCCGGGAGAAGGGATTACAGAACATCCCGGTCCGGTGTCCGGAATGCCGGGCGGCCCGAAAGGTCGAAATGGGCGTTAAACCACCGGTTCAACATCAGGTGATCTGCGCGGAGTGCGGGGCACACACGACAGTACCGTTCGTGCCCCGTCAGGGTCGACCCGTCTATTGTGGTCCATGCTACGCACGTGACGAGGAGACCGCTCCGTCAGAAGAATCAGTGGAAGTCCACGCCGACTCCTGATCGACAAGATCATTCCTCTACTTCATCCTCACCAACGTCGTCCAGGTACACCTTGCGGCCCCGCGGACCATCCGCGGGGCCAACGATTCCGTTGGCCTCAAGTTGTTCGATCAGCCGCGAGGCGCGGTTGTATCCAATTCGCAGCCGGCGCTGAAGCATTGACGCCGACGCGGTTCCCTGGTGCTTGACGATTGCCTCTGCCTTTTCCAGCAGATCATCCTGGCCGCCACCACCAGAGTCATCGTCCGCCGACGGCAGATCAACCCACTCCGGATCGTACTCATAGTCCGGGTAGAGGTCTTTCCAGTGGTCCACCAGATACTTCAGATCCGTCTCCTCGATGAACGCACCCTGCATACGGTTGGGCTTCGCGGCGTCCGGCGGCAGATAGAGCATGTCGCCCTTGCCGAGAAGCCGTTCGGCTCCCGGGAGATCCAGAATCACCCGGCTATCAGTCTGAGACGTAACAGCAAACGCGATTCGCGCCGGCACATTCGCCTTGATCAATCCGGTAATCACATCGACCGACGGTCGCTGGGTTGCAATCAGCAGGTGAATGCCGGTTGCTCGGGCCATCTGCGCGAGGCGGACCAGAAGCGTCTCGACTTCATCAGGCGCTGTCATCATCAGATCGGCAAGCTCATCGATAATTACCGCCATATACGGCATCTTCTCCAGCGAAGGATCGTCTTCCCGGCGCAGGTTGTAGCCATCGATATTGCGAACGCCGAGCGCCGAAAATCGCTGATACCGGTCCTCCATCTCGCGGAGCACCATCCGGAGCGCCGGGACAACCTTATCCATCTCGGTGACGACCGGCCCCTTGAGATGCGGAACCCCATTGAAGCCAACAAGTTCGACCATCTTCGGATCGATCATCACCATCTGCAGGTCTTCGGGACGATGCGTCGCCAGGAACGTCGCGATGATTCCGTTGATACAGACCGATTTACCGGATCCGGTGGAGCCAGCAATCAACAGGTGCGGCATCTTCGTCAGGTCGGATACCCGATAGCTCCCGTTCACATCGCGTCCCAGCGCGAGTGGCAAGTTCGCCTTCGCGTTCTGGAAATCGGTTGATTCGATCGTTTCCCGGAGTCCAACGGTATGCACGATCTGATTCGGGATTTCAACACCGACTCTCGCCATACCAGGAACAGGCGCTTCGATCCGAATGGACGGTGCGGCCAGCGCAAGCGCCAGGTCATTCTGAAGCTCGGTGATCTTGCGGACTTTGACACCGGCTCCCGGCTTCAGCGTGAAGAGCGTCACCGCCGGGCCGGGGTGAACCTCCCGGACCGACGCACTGACCTTGAAGTTGGTCAGCGTTTCTTCGATGAGACCGGCCTTCTCTTCCAGCTCAGACGGATCTGGCGTCCCGCCTTCGTACACGGCGAGCCGATCAATATCTGGCAATGGCGGAGGACCGGCCGGAATAAGGTTATCGGGACGTTCCTTTGCGGCGGAGTCCGATTCCTTCTTCTTGCTGGCTGGCTTCTGTTTCGCCGAAGCGGGAACATTGATAACTGGCTTTGCATTCTTTTCGGCACCGTCGTCCAGTGCCGGGGTGGCGTCCGCATCCGCCTTCTTGGTCTTCGTTGACGGCCGCGATTTCGCGTCGATCGGTTCGCTCCTGGCCTTGATCGCTGCTGCTTCGGCTTGCTCGGCGCGGCGCTGCCGCCAGTTGCGGATAACGCCGATCGCATCGACCCCTGTCAGGTAGTAGATTCCGATGATTCCAACGCTGAGCATGACGATCCCGGTACCGATCTCTCCGACGATGAGCCGGACCATCTCGGCGAACCCGCTCCCGAGGATTCCGCCCGCCTGCTCACCGTTCTGCGCACCGATGAGATGCAGGAACGAAAGTACCGATACAGATACCAGCACGTAGCCAATCAGACGTCGGCGCCGGGCACCTTCGCTTTCCGAGAACAGTGCCTCGCCGGCAAGCCAGGCAAGTCCGAGCGGCACAAGAAACGAACCAATTCCGAACAGGGAACCGATTCCGGAACCGAGAAGCTCCAGAAGCGAACCGCTACCCGGAACGTATAGCGCCACAATCACCAGCGCCATAACGGTGATTGCGAGAACTGCCCCCACCTCACGGCGGACGCCGTCTGGAGTCTCTACACTCCCGAACCAGCCAGCTATACGTCTCGTTGTCTGTGAGACGCTCGACGGTCCGGAGTTGCTTTTCTCCTGCTTTGATGCTTTTCGCGGTGAGCGTTTTGCCTGTGACGCGCGAGCCGCCATATTACCTCCGTACATTCATAGTGTACGGACACATGGTAGCATAAAATTATGCGCGCGACGACCCGGGTCAGAAGAGTCGCATCTGCTCGGCGTCGGGATCGTCCTTCTCGTTCTCTTCGGCTTCCATCTGAGCAACGATCTGCGGCAGTTTCTTCATGTCCGCCTCGATCGTGGCACGGAGCGATCCCTGATGCAGCGCCGCCGCGGGGTGGTACATAGGCACGACCGTGATATCGCCAAATCGCTTGGGGCGGCCGTGAATCCGGGAGATCCGTTCTTTGGGAAACCAGCGAGACATTGAGAATCGTCCCAGCGTCACCACGACCTTCGGATTCACCAGTTCAATCTGCCGGTCGATGTAGGTCGAACAGGCCGCGATCTCGTCCGGCAGCGGATCCCGATTACCGGGCGGCCGGCACTTGACCACATTCGTGATGTACACGGAAGAACGGTCGAGATCGATCGCGGCAAGCATTTCATTCAGGAACTTGCCGGCTGCACCAACGAACGGCTCCCCTTCACGGTCCTCATGGAACCCCGGGGCCTCGCCGATGAACATGATATCGGCGTTTCTGTTACCTTCGCCTGGTACTGCATTCGTACGGGTGCGGCTGAGATCACACAGCGTACATCCGCGAATCTGCTCTTCAACCTCAGCCATCGTGAGTTCAATCACCTGAGCCTGTCCCCCCACCTCAATTCCGAACCGGCCCCAGTATAACCTGAGCGTCCAGATCAGACCGATCGTGTGTAGAGACTCTGACGACTCACTGATTACACGTTCACCCCGAGAACATCATCTGCCTGGCAGCACCGAGAATCTGCGCCGCGCTGCCCTGATCCGTTGACTCGGCCACAATCTCGAGGAATCCCAGACGGGAATCATGCCGCACCAGCAACCAGGAGTCGCTGTCCAGTTCGAACTTGATGCCATCCATGCGGTGGAGTTCACGAACCGGGTAGCCGGCAATCTCGGCGGGCCAGTCGTCGCGCTCGAGTCGGGTTGCGATACGCTCTGACTGTTCACGCGTCAGTTCCAGCCGGGAGCGTTCGAGTTGCCGGGCTCCGGTAACCTCTCGAATCTCCTCCACTAGTTCAGAGACTTCGGAACCGGTGCGAACCAGACATGCCATGACCAGGAGCGCCACAACGATCGCATCCGGTTCGGTCTGATGATCACAAAGCGATATCCCGCCGTCCTGATCGAACACGAGCAATGGAGTTGCCTCGCGGATAACTTCGCACGCCTCGGTGTGCCCTACCGGAAGTTCATGAACGGGGATGTCCCGGGCGAGCGCGATCTGATCGACCGACGAACTGATGGTGATCGAGCGGCCGACCGCACCTCGCTGTCTGGTAACACTTAGCAGATACCACGCAACGAGCGCGTTCAGAATCTCACTGGGCACAATGCGTCCTTGTTCGTCAAGAACGCTCAGGATCGTCGCATCAGCACTGATCGCCAGGCCAAGCGCAGCGTCGCCGGTTCGCACCAGGCGTCGAAGGCGGTCAAGATTTCCGGGATCCGGCCGCAGCGTTGCAAGCTCCGGAAAGAGGGGATTTTGCGCGGACCTGATCTCGACGCTCCGGCTACCGCTGCCGTCCGTCATACGCGGGATCAGCTCGCTCCCAACCCCCCAGTGGGAATCGATAACGGCGGTAATCCCGGATTCACGAACCGGACGAACCGCAACGTGGGACTCGATGGACTTCAGATAATCGTCCATCGGATCGTGCCGGTAGACGTGCGCCGTCGGGCCAATGCGTGAGATAGCGCTCGTCGACACCGACAGCTCTTCGATCGTATCCAGCATCCAGCGCGGCAGGGCCCCGCCGTCCCAGCCACGGAGCTTCAAACCGCTCATCGTGGGATGCTCGTTGCCGGCGGTGACCATAATCCCGCCGATCGCTTCCATTTGCTGGATCGAAAAGCAGAGCGCGGCTGGTGGAACAGGACGGGGAATCAACACGATCTCGATCCCGAGAGCCGCAAGCTCCCGTGCGATTACCCCGGCAAAGGTATCCGCCATGAAACGGCGGTCAAAACCCACCACAAGTCGCGCATCTTCAGGGAAATCTCTGACCATGGTTGCGCCAGCAGCACGAGCCACCGCGGAGACCGAATCAACGGTGATCTCCCGCGCGAGTTGTCCCGACCATCCGTCGTACCCGAACCTGACCAAGACTGACCCGCCTGCACTTCATGCGTCCATCGATACCGATAACGGTCCCCAATTGTGACGCAATTTGCAGTCCCGGTCCATAAGCAACCGAGCGCGCGTACTCAGGAAATGACGTCGACAGTTCGAGCGTGTTCCACAAGGTTCTCCCAGTCCGGCGTATCCTCACGGATCGGAGTGATGCAGGGATGCTCCCAGTTCTTCCTGACCCAGCGAGCGACGATCTGTACTGAGTCCAGTTCACGTTGCAGAATCACGTCCGTCGCCAGGCGCCGGGCACGGTCCCAGGAGCGCTCGAGATCCGCAGCAACGACATCGGGGGCGTCTTCCAGATGAAAGATCCGTTGCGACCACGGGCGTCCAAACCGGGTCAGGAGTACCTCGCGCGTTTCCGGGTCGGAACCGGGAAGCACGATGGCGAGATCTCCGTTTTCCGCGACTGAACTGAGTACGTGCTGGGCCTCGGTCAGCTCGGTGACCCGGTCGATCCTGTTCCGCAATCGAGCGGCCTTTTCGAAATCCAGACGTTCTGCTGCGCTCGACAGCTGCTCGTGGAGTCGATCAAAAACCGGTTCGGCATGACCTTCCAGAAAGTTCAGCACTTCTGTTACGTATCGCTGGTACTCGCCTGGATCAACCTGCCCGGTGCATGGGCCCAGGCAACGCCCGAAGTCGAGATCCGTACAGGGTGACCCGTAACTGCGCTCATTCTTGAAACTGCGCGTGCAACTCCGGAGTGGATAGAGATCGTTGAGCGCATCAACGGTCGTCCGGGCCGCTCGAGAACTTCGGTACGGACCAAAATAGCGCGCTCCATCCTCCGCCACTCGTTTGACCAGGTTCACGCGTGGCCATGGATTGTCGGTATCCACCCGGATGTACGGGTAGTTGTCGGACGTGCGCATCTGGCGGTTGAACTGCGGTCGATACCGCTGAATGAGCTGGGCTTCCAGGAGCAAAGCGGAGAGCTCCGACCCGGTCTCGATCG
>SLMJ01000355.1 GCA_007133615.1 Thermomicrobiaceae bacterium
CGGCCCGGGCTAACGACGAATCGATGCGTTCGGGGACATGGTTGACACATGGTGAGATGTGGCCCTAACGATGGTTCCTCGCGACATCCGCGTAGGGGCCGACGCCCCTGTCGGCCCGGGTAACGACGGATCGATGCGTTCGGGGACATGGTTGACACGTGGAGGGATGTGGCCCTCACCCCCGGCCCCTCTCCCGAGCTCGGGAGAGGGGTGACGATGATGGTTTGTTCGAGGGCGGTGGGTTAAATCGTTTTGGGGCTACGAAGGTCGGTTCGGACGAAAGTTATCGGGCGAGCCGAAGACGGCTGCCTGGTGCTCCGGCAAGCCGGCCCAGATGTGCAGTTCACGTTCCGGCATCTGTGGCAGGAATGCTCCGTCGACCATTGTCTTGGTGCTGATTAGCCGCTTCGTTCCGTTACGCTCATTCATCTGCGAGTCGTGGAAGCTGTACTCGCCGTCTTCTTCCAGATGGAACAGCGCAATGTCGGCCGGCTTTCCGACCCCGAGCGTGCCGAGATCATCCAGATTGATCGCCTGTGCCGCCTTGCTCGTCGCCCGTTCGATGACGTCCGACAGGCTCATGCCGAGGTTCAGGAACTTCGAAAGCGTCGTCGGCATGTCGAACATCGGACCCTGAATCGCCATCTGGTGGATGTCCGTGCTGATGACGTCCGGCATGATGCCCTGGCCCATCAGTCCTTCGGCGACCTCGTAGTTGAAAGAGCCGGTGCCGTGTCCGATATCCAGAATCAACCCGGCATCGTGCAGCTTCTTGATGTCCTCGATGACGACGTTGTCCTTGCCCAGAATCCGGTGATCGCCGCCAGTGAAGCAGTGCGTGAGGATGTCGCCTGGACGAAGGTGCGGGATGATCTCTTCCATTGTTGGCGGACCATAGCCGATGTGCGTCATCAACGGAAGTCCGACCCGATCAGCCAGCTCCCGAGCTCGCTCCAGCGGATAGATTCCGACTCCGCGGGTGGTGTTCCGGTCGATCCGCGCCTTGATGCCGAGGATGATGTCTCGATTGGCCTCAACGATCTTCTCAGCCAGATCAACGTCGCAGTAGTCCGGATTGTTGAACTCCCAGGTCGGGGCGATCAGGCCAATCGAGGAGAGGTTCAGCAGGGCAAAGACGCGGCTCCGGCTGGGCCCGGCGATGAACTCCCGGAACCCCGGGAAGCTGTAGGCACCTGCGCTGCCGACGTCCAGCCAGGTCGTAACGCCCGAACGAGCGGCGACCGGATCCGGCTCGATCCCCCAGTAGGTGACGCCCCAGTAGACGTGCGTGTGCAGGTCGATCAATCCCGGAGTCACGATCTGCCCATCGGCATTGAACACAGACCGGGCCGACTTTCGATCGATCTGCGGTTGAACAGCGGCGATCTTTCCGTCTTTGACCGCGACGTCGAACGTGCCGTCCACACCGTTGGCCGGGTCGATCACGTGTCCGCCTGCGATCAGCGTATCGAATTGCCCCTGCGTCGTGGAATCCGCCACGATGTCCCCTCATTTCAATTATCTGGACTTGTGAACCTCGGCACTCGCCGCCCCGCAAAACCATTTCTGATCGAGGACGGCGATTCCCCGGCATTCTCACGGAGCTTGAACAAACCGTCAAGAATGCCGGGGACAGCAGCCGGATTCGGCAGGCGAGGGTGATTACCGGGATCGCATCCGGGGATCGAGTGCATCGCGGAGACCATCACCGATGAAGTTGATTGCGAGGACTGCGAGAGCGATCATGACTCCCGGCGGAATCCAGAGCCAAGGCATCGAATCCAGCACTGAGAGTGACTGCGCGGCGGTCAGCATGTTACCCCAGCTCGGTGTTGGAACCTGAACACCGAGGCCGAGGAAGCTCAGCCCGGCTTCCAACAGGATTGCGCTGGCTACGCCGAACGTCGCTGCCACAATAATCGGCGCCATTGCGTTCGGAAGCATGTGTCGAATAACCAGTCGTGAGCCCGGTGCGCCAATTGAACGTGCAGCCAGCACATAATCACGTTCACGAAGTGAGAGAAATTCAGCACGTAGCAAGCGGGTGATCGGCGGCCAGTTCAATAATCCCATTACCAGGATGAGATTGAAAAGACTGGGACCGAGCATCGAGATCAGCGTGATGATGATCAACACGGACGGAAATGACAGCACAACATCTACGAATCGCATGATGCTGGCGTCAGTGAAGCCACCGAAGTAGCCGGATATTGCACCCAGCGTCAGTCCAACAACGAGTGAGATGATTACCACGGTGACCCCAACACTGAGCGAAACTCGACCGGCATACAGAAGCCGGGCATAAACATCCCGCCCTGTTGCATCGGTACCCAGCCAGTAATCTGAGCTTGGCGCCTGGCTGATCGACATCAAGTCGGTTGCGTTCGGGTTGTTCTGAGCGAGGATCGGCGCGCCGAAGGAGAGCAAGGCCAGTACTGTGATCGTGACCAAGCCAACCATTGCCAGAGTGTGCCGGCGAAAACGCTTCCAGACGCTCGTTCTGGGCTTCACGGTCCCTTGAGCGCCCTGCTGAGCCAGCGATACCTGGCGTTGAACCGCGTCGGTCTTGGTCACATCGTCTTGCGCTGTCGAGCGATTTTTCGATTCAGATTGATTTACATTCTTCACGCCGCGTCTACCTTCGTTGGACTCAACCCCATTCAGCTGACCGTCTTTCCCGAGCCGATCATGAGTAACGGATGCGCGGATCGAGGACCGCGTACAGAACGTCCGCCAGCAGATTTGCCAGCAGAATAGCGACGGCGATCACGAGATTCGTCGCCATGATTACTGGGAAGTCGAGCGCGCGTACTGCATTGAGCACCAGTGTGCCCATTCCTGGCCAGGCGAAAATCACTTCAACGATGACCGTGCCACCGACCAGGTTCGGTAGGTTCAACGCAACCACGGTTACCACTGGAATTAGCGAGTTTCTCAAAGCGTGACGAACGATGACCGCGCGCTCAACGAGTCCCTTGGCTCGGGCGACCTGCACGTAATCCTGGTGAAGAACCTCGAGCATACTTGAGCGGATGAAGCGGATGAGCGGAGCCGCCAGCGATAGTCCGAGTACTGAGGCGGGTAGAAGAAGGTGGTGCAACGCATCCAGCATGGCAGCTGGACTGCCCATCGTACCCATTCCGGCGGTGGGAACTACTCCGAGTTTCACCCCGAGTAAGTAGATGCCTCCGAGCGCCAGGAAGAAGTTCGGAATCGATACCGCGAGAAAAGCGAGAACGGTGACACTGAAGTCGATCTTTGAGTACTGACGAACCGCGGAGAGCACCCCGAGTGGCACTGCAACAACAAGGGCAATGATCTGTGCAGCTGTCATAAGCGTAATTGTTGGCCAGAGCCGTTCGCCCATCTTCTTGCTGACGGGTTGTCTGTCCAGAAAGGAATAACCGAGGTTTCCTTGTACCGTCTCACGCAGCCAGATTCCGTAACGAACAGGTAGTGGCTGATCGAGTCCTAACTGGCGCCGCTGCGTCTCAACCCAGTCCGGTCCCATAACAGCTGCCTGATCGGGGTCGATCATGGCGGAGATCGGGTCACCTGGTGCGAGCTCGATCAGCAGGAAGAGAGCGACGGTGATAAGAAACAGCACCGGAACGCTGATCGCAAGCCGGCGCAGAATATAACGCCCCATGAGTTATTGCTACCTATCTCTCGACGCGCGTCAGGATCAGAGACCGGGGAACACACGGTGATGGGGAGGCTGACCCTCCCGGTCTCAAACGACTCAAGTGCCGGTGGGCCGCGGTTCACTCCGCGGCCCACCGGATAGGAGCTTAGTCGTCGACAGTCCACTCCTCCGCGTTCCAGAGAATGTTGTCAACATAGGATGACGGGATGAACCCCTGAACACGGTTAGTGATGCCGTAGACCGTATTCGGAGAGTGGTTGATAATCCAGGGCACTTCATCATTCCAGATCTGTGCGATCTCCTGGTAAATCTCACGCCGCTCGTCCAGGTCACTGGTGGCCTGACCCATCATGTAGAGTTCGTCGACCCGATCGTTCTGATAATGACCGGTGTTCGCACCGTCCGGCGGGAAGTTCCAGGAGGTGAAGTAGACGGCCGAGATGCTCGGCTCTGCGCCGTTCATGCCGCCACCGACCTGATAGATGTCAAAGTCACCTTCGGATCCGCGATCTCCGGCCTCCGAGCGTTCCAGCAATGTGAGTTCGGTTTGCATACCGGCTTCGGTCCATTGCTGCTGACTGATGGTGATAATCGTGACCCGGTCTTCTGTATCACTGGTGCGATAGATCGCTTCCATCGGCTGGTCAAAGTCCCAGCCAGCTTCCTCGAGCAGCTCACGTGCGCGATCCGGATCGTAGTCATAGTCGTTGAGACCTTCCGGATCTCCCATCCACTCGGGTCCAAAACCATGACCATAGATCGGATTGTTCACCATCGTGCCGTTGCCGAGCGTTGCGGCGTTCATGATGCCCTCGCGATCGAGCGCATACCAAATAGCCTGGCGAACCCGCTTGTCGGCAAATCGCTCGTTACGCCCGACGTTGATGATCATCCAGTTCAACGCGGGTGAAGGGATACTCGTGACCGAAACGTGGTCCATAGCTTCGGTGCGCTCGATCTCGGTGTAGGGTAGCTGCATAATGTCCAGCTCACCGGTCTCGAGCTGGGCGACGCCAACCGATGGCTCGAGGATGCGCATGTAGATTCGATCCAGCAACGGTGGGTCGCGGAACCAGTCGTCGTTGCGCTCCATCTCCAGGAACTGGTCAGTCTGATATTGGACCAGCTTGAATGGGCCGGCAAAGACCGTTGGTTCCATCGACATGCTGTGTTCCTGCATATCCTCCGGAGAAATGTCCTCCCAGACGTGCTTTGGAATGATGCAGAAGCCCGCGAAGGCAGCCAGGTTATTGAGGAACCCGGCCTCTGGATTTTCCAGGTGGATTTCGATCGTGTAATCGTCTGGAGTGACGATCCCTTCGATGTCACCATCGCCCTCGTATTCTTCGGTCCCGACAATGTTGGAGAGCCGTCCACGCCAGATACTACCGGTCTCCGGAATAAGAGCACGTTCGAAGGTGAAGCGAACATCCTCTGAGGTCATCTGCTCACCGTCGGAGAACATGATGTTTTCGTTCAAGTGGAATGTGTACTGGGTGGCGTCTTCGTTTACATCAACCGAGTCCGCCAGGTCCGGTTCGGATTCCAACTGATCGTTGACTTTCATGATGGCTCCGTAGAGGCTACGGAAGACCTGCTGCTCGATACCAGTGTGTGAGAACAGAGGGTTGAGCGTGACCGGCGTTCGCCAGAGGACTGTGACTGAACCGCCCTCACCGAAGTCCGGTTCGTCTACGTCTGCATCGTCGGTTTCTTCTTCAGGGTCTTCTTCCTCTGGCTCTTCGTCAACATCGTCGTCATCGGTTTCTTCTTCGTCATCCTCTTCGACATCCTCAGTGTCGTCTGTCTCGGGTTCGGCGGCGACATCATCATCGTCAGTGGCGTCGACCACTTCGTCGTCGTCCTCGGCGCAGGCTGCAAGTAGCGTGACAATGGTTGTTGCTGAGGCCGCGAAGAGCCCGGCCCGCTGGATTAGCTTGCGACGGCTTATCTGCTCGTCGGTGAGCTGTTGCAACACACCATGTAAGTTACTCCGATACTCCATGGTAACTCTCCTCCCGCGGATGCAGCATATCGAACGGTTAGCCGCAATCGCTGGCGAAGAGTTCTCATGCAACAGCCACGCATAAATTGTGTGGATCCGTGACCATAAGCTAACAGAGCCCGTAAATCACTGTCAAGAGGATCTACGGAACTCGTTAAGACTTACTGATAATCGCACGGTTCCGGTATCTGGAGGCGGGTGTAGCTGCTTTAACCGGCGCATGTGTCAAGTAATGAAACGCGCAACTGGGTCTGTAGCAAATGTGCCCGGTAGTGCAGTATGAGTTATCAAAGCTGCGTTTCCTCGTCTCGTGGTAGCGGGGAAGACCTCTGGTTCCGGACTTCCAAACAGGTTATCGCTTGGCTTACAATGTCCAAACTGTCCTGACACAATTTCGCCTCGAGCGTGTAATATTTGCCGTAACATGGAGGAAGGACGCCGGGATGTGCACGTTCGCGGCGTAACAGCAATTCCAACGAACCCGAGCGAGATGGTGAGCCGATCCAGATGACAGCTTCTACTCCCACGCCGGAACCACGACGACGCTGGGTTACCTGGCTGGCGGTGCTTTCGACCGTTGGCATGTTCATCGTGATCGTGATGGGTTCGACCGTTACGGGGACCGGGTCAGGTGACGGTTGTGGCGAATCCTGGCCGCTCTGTCATGGTCAGTTCGTTCCCGAATACACGGTTGCGGCAGCAATCGAATACTCGCACCGCATCGTCAGCGGCATTGAGGGCCTGCTGATTGCTGGATTCTCCGTTGGCGCGCTGATCTACTGGCGCTGGCGCAAGGAGATCAAGATCCTGGTGCCGGTGATGATCGCATTCCTGCTGATCCAGTCCGGACTCGGCGCGCTTGCGGTCCTTTACCCGAATTCTGATGAAGTCCTGGCACTTCACTTTGGTATCTCACTCACCGCGTTCGCTAGTGTGCTTCTCACCGCTGTCGTGATCTTCGAGATGGGCAGGGGTGAGAAATACCGCGACCGCAGCGTGCCGAAGTACTTCAAGGCATACGTCTGGAGCCTCGTCGTCTACATCTATGCGCTTGTCTATCTGGGAGCGTACGTCCGGCATACCCAGAGTAGTCTGGCCTGCACGGACTGGCCGCTCTGCAACGGCGCGGTCTGGCCCGGATTCGAAGGTGCGGTGGGGATC
>SLMJ01000356.1 GCA_007133615.1 Thermomicrobiaceae bacterium
GCCAAGAGCAGTGAAATCCCGAGACATCCGATGACAAGCCAGGCGCCCCAGGTACTGACCGGCTCGTCCTGCTTCGGCGCCGTCGTTTCGGGTTCCGACTGCTCCCTGCTCGAGTTATCGTTTGCTGATTCCGGAGGTTCAGGCGTGCCGGATTGTTCATCGATCATGGAGACGAAGCTCGATTTCGTTTTGAACAATAGATAGCCGGAGCAGACGTATAGCTGCTCCGGCATATTGTAGACGAACGTGCATACCACAGGGGCAAGAGGCTATTCGAATTCGATTCGCCATTCTCCACGGGCAACCACTTCGAAGATTGCCGCATCCGAAGCGACGCGAACGCGACCTTCGTATGGGTCTGTTGTGTTGACCATCAAGTCTGATCTCGCACCGTATCCAAGCACGGCGAAATGGTGTGCGCCGTGATTGCCGACGATGAAAGCGGTGGACGCATTTCCCTCGATCGCAAAGACGTGGTCACCAGTTCCGGTTACTTCTCCCGGCACCTGATGGGTATCAACCATCTCGAGCGGTCGGATCTCGATTTCCCAGCCACCTGCAGCGGTAATGTCCAGTTGTGTCGTTTCATCTCGATCCCGGAAATCGAGCGGGACGATACCGGAGTACGGTTCAGTTGTATTGACGAGCAACGCGATCTGATCCCCGTATTCATCGTGGGCGGTGACGGCGAAATGCCGGCCCTCATCATTGCCGCGAACATGGACGACGGCGGCGGTTCCTGGTCCGCCAGGTTTTTCGATGTTGACCACATCATCGCCATTTCCTGCGTAATGAATCGGTTCCGGAGGAGGCTCTGGAGTCGGAGTCGGTTCCGGCGTTGCCGTGGGTTCCGGGGTTGGGGTCGGCTCCGGAGTTGGTGTTGGTTCCGGAGTCGGCGTCGGCTCGGGTGTCGCAGTTGGAGCAGGCGTAACCGTCGGTTCTGCTGTCGGTGTGGGTTCGGGAGTCTCGGTTGGTTCCTCGGCGATCTCCACGGTCGGAGTTTCCGCGGCAACAGTGTCGTCGTCATCCGTGTCGCCGAATACAGCCGCTAGGCCGCCTATGATCAGGCAAACGCCGAGTATAGCTGCACAACCGATCCCACCGAACAACAGCCATGGCCGCTTCCCGGTTGAGCTGGCAGTTTGATCTTCGGTTGCCGACTGTTGGGTTCCCGGATTGGCTGTTGCTGGATCCGACTGGTGTTCTGACATGCAGTTCGTCCTTACGAAATAGCAGCGTCGTGTACAGTCTTAGAGTCCCGACTATTGTGAGCCAAGCGATGCCTCGAACGTCCAGTCATTCTGCTCCAGTTCCGAGCGAGAGTAGGTCAGTTCACCGCGGCGACTAACCTCAAAGGAGTAGAATTGTGCTCTCGGCAATGATCCGACATGGAACTCAAAATAACACATCCCGGTCTCGAGCAGGGTCCCATTTCCGAGGGACGTTGTTGCCAATACGGTGCCCGATTCGTCGCGCACCACGACCTGAGCGCCTGAATGGATGTCGTCGTATCCGCGAGTGCCCTGACAGCCCGAGCCGGTGGATTCGACGCTGTCCGCGTCACCAAGCAATGCGAAGATGCCCTGGACATCGGGTGAGAGAAACTCTCCGGCCACGGTGATCTGTACTGGACGTTCCGGGTCGTGGCTGGATCCGGCCGATGGCCGTTGCTCCAGCACCTCGCCCAGTTCGGCGCCATCTTCGTATTCCTCGGAGACCTGGACTTCGTATCCCTCTTCACTGAGCCACGCTTCCGCATCCGCCTGTGACAGCCCGATCACGTCGGGGACAGGTGGGGGAGGTACGACCACCCTGATAGCGACGAACTCGCCTTCTTCGAGCCCTGTTTCCGCATCTGGAGTCTGTTCCGTGACGCGCGCTTCCTCGACATTGGGATCGATAATCTCTTCCAGGTCGACTTCATATCCCGCGTCGTTGATCTCGGATTCAGCTTGATCGGGAGCGAGTCCGATAACGTCGGGAACTTCAGCAGTATCATTCCAGCAGGCGTTAACTGTGAGGAGCAGGATCGTCACAAGACCCGTTCCGGTGAGTATTTGCTTCATGGCGTGTCCGTTTCACGTGCGTGCTTCAAAGTTCCCAAGGTCTCTGTTACGGGAATGTCAAGCGTCCGGATGGATGCGGGAGATCGAACGAAACGCCCGGAACAGACTCTGGGCCTGCTCCGGGCTTCGGGAACGTGACTACTACTCGAAATCAGCTTCGGTGATATCGAAGATCGCCTGTCCAAATCCGAAAAGCTGCGGCGTGAAGATCAGCTCCCACTCGGTCTGATCGTCGCGGACTTCCCATGCGATATCTCCACGCATACTTCGTCCAGCGCCGAGTTCCCCATCCAGCGAACCTTCGGTATCGGCCATCAGCTCGATGTCACGCGTTCGATTGTCCTCGTCGACAAGATCGAACATCATGATGCTCGAGATGCTGGTTGGCGAATCTGCTTCGTTCTCGATCTCAATGTCGGCTACAAGCCATCGTGTTCCTTCATCCGGGCCGAAGAACTCATCGCCGGTGTCCCAGCGAACTGAATGAAGTCGCATCACCAGTTCGCCCATCCGGACTGTGTCGCCGACGACAAACCCTTCAGCTTCTTCCATTTCAGCATCATCGGATTCTTCGACTGCTGCATCGTCGTCTTCCTCGGCTGCGTCATCAGCAACGTCATCGTCTTCAGTGGCGTCATCCGACGCTGGTTCATCGGCGACATCATCATCGGTTGTGCCGTCGTCATCAGTCGTCACGGCGTCGTCGGTCTCGGCGTCATCTGCAGCATCATCTGCCTGCTCGACCGCGACGTCGTCTGCAGGGTCATCGTCTACTCGTTCAGCTTCCAGGTCGTCACATGCCGCAACGATCAGCATCATTGCCGAAACGATTGCGAGAAGAATCATTCGTCGAGTCATTCTGGTTGGTCCTTTCCTTGTTTCTCCACTACTTAAACTTGTGGGCGAGGTTCCTGGCCCTCAGTGGTCGTGGTGTCTTGCTCCACGCTCGATCCGCGGTCGCGGCTGAGAAATGCCATCAATGCACCGATCAATAAGAGCACGCCAGCCAGCACCCAGAAAAGCGATACGGCAATGAAGCCGAAGAATCCGGCCAGCGCCTGGAGCAGGCTTGCCTTGCCCGGCCTTCGGTTGCTGAGCGCACCGCCGATGATGCCGAGCACTCCCAGCAGAATCGCAGCGAATCCGAGCCAGACGACCGATCCACTTCCTTCCGCTGCGAATGCCGAGCCGATCCCGCCGATCATCATTGCCAGCAATCCTGAGAGAATTCCGAAGACACCACCGGTGATTCCGAGTACAAGCGATGCAGTTCGCATAACACCCCCTTTCTCACACCTCACGAAAACAAAGTCGCGCCTGCAGGGTTCGTCGCGTGAAGACCGACGTTGAACACTGTCTGATTCCAGAATAATGAGGCAGGGGGAACACTGTTGTTCCCGGTCGTTCGGGAATTGCGAAATTCACATTCGAATGTCGGTTATCTGGGGGATCGGGCCGCCGATCACCGGCGGCCCGTGGCGTTGTTCGCTACTTGATACTGATCAGCGGAAGCCCGCTCTGGCGAATCTGTTCGTTGATCCGGGAGACGTCTTCCCGGACGACTTTCCGATAGCGGGCGAGGTGCCCGTTGATCTGATCGGACAGTTGCTGGAACTGTTCACCGGCCTGTCTGGTCGGGCGAGCGTCGTCCAGATCGATGAACGCGGTGAGCTTTGCCAGTTTGGCGTTCAACCCTTCCGGGAACTGCAGTGAGCTTTCCGCTCTGGGCTGAATCAACGCGAGCTCGATCTCGTTCAGGTTGTCGATGATCTCCCCGGCAATCCGTTCAATGTCTGTGTGCTGATTCCCGGAGACTCGCTGCTTCCACCGTTCGATCTGCGACCGCGTGTTGCGCAGGGCCAGGATCGTTTCGTTCGTCTCGCTCAGCAGATCGCGAATTCGGAGCAACAGGTCGAACTGGTCTTCGAGATCTTCCTGCGTTGCCGAGATTCGCTGGTCCTTGAGAATGGTGAAACCTGCGGTCTGCTCGGTTCCGCCTGATCGCAGCGTGACCGAGTACCGACCGGGGACTGCTGCCGGTCCATCCAGATAGTCTTTCGTTCCAGCATCTCCGGGGACGGCTGTGGCCGGTGGATAGCGCATGTCCCAGACGAATCGGTTCAGGCCCGGTTTCTTCGGAAGAACTGGTGGCTGGGGAACGTCATCGTCGTCCGATTCCGGCTTCTCGCTGTAGAACGAGCGGATCACGTTGCCCTGGCTGTCCCGGATCGTCAGAGAGATCTCGTCTGATACCGGATCCGGCAGCAGATAGTGGATCATGACACCACTTGGCGGGTTAGCCCCTGCCGATAGCAGCGACTCCTGCGGGATTCCCTGGTCGTCCTTTTCCCACTGGTAGGCGGTTACGACGGGCATCGTCATCCGGTAGTTGACGAAGTCCTCGGTCGGCGCATGGCCGAACCCCCGGTACGTGCGGATGCGCTCGGTATCGAGCGGCTCGAAGAGATGCAGCGACGCATCGACGTGCCCGGAGGCCGCTTCACGCACCGGCGTCAGATCGTCCAGCATCCAGAACGAGCGACCGTGCGTCGCGACGATCAGATGATCATCACGAACGACCAGGTCATACACCGGAACGACCGGGAAGTTTCCTCCGAGTGGTTCCCAGTTGGTTCCGGCATCAGTCGAGACATAGATGCTGGTCTCTGTGCCGGCGAAGAGCAGGCCGGGTTGTTTCGGGTCTTCCCGGATGACTCTGGTGAACTCGTGCTCCGGGATCCCGCCGGTTATCCGCGTCCAGGACGTGCCGTGATCCGTCGTCCGATAGAGATAGGGAGTCGTATCGCCGACCTTATAGCGAGTTGCGGCGACCCAGGCGGTACCCGGATCGTGGGGCGACAGATCGATCATGCTGATCAATGCCCACTCCGGCAGGTCTGGTGGAGTGATGTCAATCCAGTTCTGACCGCCATCCCGCGAGAGCTTGATGAGTCCATCGTCGGTTCCAACCCAGAACAGCCCTTGCTCATGCGGTGATTCCTGGAACGCGAAGATCGTGCAGTACACCTCGGCGCCAGTGTTGTCCTTCGTGAGTGGACCGCCAGACGCAGTGAGTTTTTCCGGATCATTGCGCGTCAGATCCGGCGAGATCGTCTCCCAGGACATGCCTTCGTCGGTCGATCGGTGCAGATGGTTTGAGGCCACGTAGAGCACATTCGGGTCGTGCGGTGAGATCTCGATCGGGAACGTCCACTGAAACCGATACCGGAGAGTGTCGGCGCCTTCACCAAAACCCTGATCATGCGGCCACACGGTGATATTGCGAATCTGCCAGGTCGAATGATCGTAGCGGGTCAGGCGACCGTTTCCTTCACCGCTTCCGATCGCTCCGGCGAACACGATATCCGGGTTATCCGGACGAATGGCAATGTAACCGCTTTCCCCGCCTCCGGGCACGAACCATTCGGCCTCGTTGATCACCCCGTTGATCGACATATGCGGAAGGGAGAGCGCGCTGTTGTCCTGCTGTGAGCCGTAGAGCCGATACGGCGTCCGGTTGTCGGTGGTCACATGATAGAACTGCGCGGTTGGCTGGTTGTAGATCGAAGACCAGGAGATGCCGCCGTTGAAGCTGACACAGGCACCGCCGTCGTTGCCCTCGATCAGCCGATCGGTGTTCTGCGGGTCAATCCAGAGGTCGTGGTTGTCTCCGTGCGGCGTTGGAACATTGAAGAAGGATGCCCCACCGTCGACCGATTTCCAGCACGCGCCGTTCAGGATCCAGACGTTGTTTTCATCGACCGGATCGGCATAGATGTGCATGTAATACCAGGCTCGCCAGCGCAGCCCTTCCTGCTCGGAAAGGCGCGTCCAGGACTCGCCGTAGTCGTCCGATCGGAACAGCGCGCCATCCTCGGCTTCGACGATTGCCCAGACTCGCCCTGGCTTTGCTGGCGAGATCGCGACACCGATCTTGCCCAGGGTACCTTCGGGTAGTCCCGGATTGCGAGTGATCTCGGTCCACGTGTCGCCGCCATCCATCGAACGCCAGATGCCGGACTCCGGGCCGCCGGATTCGAGTTTGTGGGGGAAGCGCTGAGCCTGCCAGATCGATGCAACGAGCACACGCGGATTATCAGGATCCATCGACAGGTCAACCGCTCCCGCGTGTTCGCTCTTGTGAAGCACCAGTTCCCACGAGTTACCACCGTCGGTTGTTCGATAGACGCCTCGATCTGGATTCGGTTGCCAGGTGTCGCCAAGTGCGGCCACGTAGACCGTGTCTGGATCATCTGGATGAATCCGGACGCGTCCGATGTGCCGGGTCGCGCTCAGGCCGACGTTGTGCCAGGTTCTCCCGCCGTCCGTGGACCGGTAGACGCCGTCTCCATGTGAGACGTTACCGCGGATGGCGGTTTCACCCGTTCCAGCGTAGATCACGTTTGGATCTGAATCGGAAACCGCCAGCGCGCCGATCGCTGATGTGTTGAAGTAGCCATCCGAGATGTTCATCCAGGTGCTGCCGGCATCGGTGGTTTTCCATACCCCGCCGGCACAGGCGCCGAAGTAGAATGTTCCAGTTTCTGTCGGGTGCCCGGCCACTGCGACGCTGCGGCCGCCGCGATGGGGACCGAGCATGCGCCAGGTCAGGCCGTTTCGAAGACCATTAGGTACTGCCACGATTCCTGCTTTCCGGTGATCATAGTAGACGAACGATCAGGTGGAACTGACTGAGGCTATGGTGACAGCACCGGAGCGGGATGTAA
>SLMJ01000081.1 GCA_007133615.1 Thermomicrobiaceae bacterium
CCGCTAATCACGATGCCGGCACCATTTCCGCAGGATGCGGAGACCAACCTCAATCGCCTGCTGACCGAGCGCCGGGCGGAGCTCTATCGGCTTGGAAACGATCTGTCCCGGCGGTTGTCCCAGGCAGCGATGGATCCCAGGGGTGTTGAAGGTATTCTCGGTGTCGCAGCTGAACTCTGCGGTCACCCGGTTGTGCTGCAGGACGCTGATGGGCAGCTCATTGCACGTGGTGGCGACGACGCCGGAGCCGAGGCCAGCATTGAGGAACTCGATGAGGCGCGGGATTCCGTCGGCCCGGTAACGATCAGCGCCGCGGGTGGCCTGGAACGCCTGATCGTGCCAATGACATCCGTTGCCAGCACGAATTTCCTGATCACGACTGCGCCGGCTGGCACGCTGACTGAAGTTGACAGGCTGGTCTTGTCCCAGACCGCCGGGACCGCGGCGATCGTGCTCTCCCAGGGGAATGCGCTCGGTGCTCGTGGCGCACGGGAGCAATCCATCGCCGAGTTGCTCGAAGGTCGGCTGGCATCGGAGACCGCGGCGATTGCCCGGGCGCGTGGGCTTGGTATCGAGCCATCCCGTCCGATGCGGATCGGCATCATCACCACACAAACCGGAGATCTGGAATCTTCCCGGAGGCTCGCTGATCAACTGCTCGGCGGGCTTCGAACGGCGGAACGGACCGAGATGGGCGACGAAATTGCCTTTCTGGTCGCTAATTCGGATCAGGACGCGTTTGCTCAGCGTCTGAGCCGGATGGTGGAGCGAACGCATTCCTCCCGGCCGGTCATCACGCTTGGTCATCAGATCAGCTCTATTACGCAGGCGCCGCACGCGCTGCGGCAGGCTCGCTTTGCGCGAGGACTGGTAGCGGCGGGCGTCGTTGCCGGGCCGGTGGTGCGTTCCGATTCGCTGGACGACATCGGAGTGTTTGGACTCCTCTATCATCTCTGGGGTAATCCCGCCGTGGAACAATTCAGACAGGACTGTCTCGGGGCGCTGGAAGAGTACGACCGGCGCCGGGGAACTGAGCTGATCAATACCTTGCGGGTCTATCTCAACAGTGGCGGATCGCTCGCGGAGTCGGCAGCGTTGCTCAACGTTCATCGAAACACGCTGTCCTATCGCATCAGCCGGATTTCCGAGCTCAGCGGGAGGGATCTCAATCAGCCAAACGACCGGCTCCTCTTGCGCATTGCGCTCCTCTGCCTTGATCTCACCCGGGTCGATGAAAGTACCTGAAATTGATTAACTACGGACACGCACTCCAGAGCGGTCTCTTGATTACCACCACTTCCATAGCGCCGGACAGGGCATCGGTCCGTGCCAGCCAGGCCGATGATCTCGGCTACGATCTGGCCCTGTTGCAGCACGATTCGGTTCACGCTGACTCTGCGGACATCTGGACGCTCGGGAGCTGGATTGCGGGACAGACCGACCAGCTTCAGCTTGCAGTCACGGTCGCTGACATTCCGCGGAGACTGCCGTCGGTCCTGGCCCGATCCGTGATCAGTCTGGATCTGCTCTCGGGCGGCCGGATGAATCTGATCCTCGGGGAGAATAACCTCTCGGTCGATGCGGTCGGTTCGGTCATCGAGATCGTGCGGGGAATGATGGACCTCAGTGAGCGAAAAGCTCTCTCAACTGGTGGATACTTTCCGCTCCGTGGAGTCAAACGCGGCCCGATCCCGGCGCACGACGTACCGATCTGGATCAATGGCGCCGGGCCGGAGATTCTGCAACTCGCCGGCCAGAAAGCCGATTCCTGGCTGGCTCCCTATCAGAACATGCGGCTCGAGGATCTCCGAATCGCCAATCAGTTCATTGACCAGGCGGCAACCGATGCCGGACGAGATCCGCGAGAGATTCGCCGTTCGATCGTTGTCTCAGGCATGATCAGTGATGCGTCCGACACGTTTCTCCAGGGGACAACCAGGCAGTGGGTAGATGACCTGTTGCCATTTGTCCTGCAGGGCGGAGTCGGGACGGTTCTGCTCGATACTAGCGACGTTGACACGATCGACGCTTTCGCCCGGGAGGTCGTTCCGGCCCTGCAGGAAGCCATCGAGCGGGAGCGTCCCGTTGATTCCAGCGCAACGCGCATCCGGCGAGCGGATGTCCGGGCGAAGCGATACGCGGGGATCGAGTACGATGCCGTTCCGGCATCGCTCCGTGATTCGGCAACGGAGCCGGGAGATGTGACGTACCCGGCTGTGCGATCTACGTATATCCGGGCGGGATCTCCGGGGATCGTACTCCAGGCGAGAACCACAGCCGAAGTCGTCGATGCACTGGCGTTCGCCCGTCGTCATCCGGATCTGCCGCTTTCGGTGCGCAGCGCTGGTCACGGCATCAGTGGTCGCTCGACCAATCAAGGCGGGATCGTCATTGACCTCTCGCAGATGAACGAGATCCAGGTCATCGATGAAGCGAGCCGCGTGGTTCGCCTCGGTCCGGGTGCCCGCTGGATGGATGTCGCGGCGGCGTTGCAACCGTACGGCTGGGGACTCAGTTCTGGTGATTACGGCGGCGTCGGGGTCGGTGGGCTGGCTACCGCCGGTGGGATCGGCTGGCTTTCGCGGAAGCACGGTCTGACGATCGATCACCTGAAAGCCGTCGATATGGTTCTGGCGGATGGGTCGACTGTCCGGGCAAGTGCCGAAGAGAACCAGGATCTCTTCTGGGCAGTTCGCGGAGCTGGGGCAAACTTCGGAATCGTCGTCTCGTTCGAGTTCGAGGCATACGAGGTTGGAAACATCGGTTTCGGCCAGTTCGTCATCGATGCCGGAGATACGGCCGGATTTCTGGAGAAGTGGGGCGCGACGATCGAGGCATCACCGCGTGATCTCACCAGCTTTCTGATCATGGGTCCGCCGCGCCGAAACCAGCCGATGGCAGCGCAGGTGCTTACGGTCGTCGCTTCGGATGATCCTGACACGATCGTCGATCGCCTGCAGCCGGTAGCCAACGTCGGCCCGCTCTACAACCAGCAGGTGATGATCATGCCCTATGCCGCGTTGATGGCGAACACCCAGGGGAGCTATCACGACCCCGGTGGTGAACCAGCGGCTCGTTCCGGACTCATTGAGTACATTACGCCGGAGTTTGCCCGTGCAGCCGAACACTTGATCAAGAGCGGGACAGTCTATTTCTTCCAGATTCGCTCTGTCGGTGGAGCGGTTTCGGACGTTCCGCCAGACGCAACTGCATACGCCAATCGATCGGCGAACTTTTCGGTCACCGCCTTTGGACCAGATCCGGAACGGGTGAATCAGGCCTGGGATGAGCTGGCCGTTCACTTCAACGGCTTGTACCTCAGCTTCGAAACCGATCAACGCCCGGAACGACTCGAGGACGCCTTCCCTGGCGAGACCCTGCACCGATTACAGGAGCTGAAGGCGAAGTGGGATCCGGAAAACGTCTTCCGGGACAACTTCAACCTCACGCCGAACGTGACCTCCGGGTAATGTTGATCAATAATTTTCAAGCAGACGACTCCACCGGAATGAGAGGAACGCGTTGACCGACTACGGCCACGATCTGCTCTTCGGCGCCTTCATTACGCCCGTTGCGCAGCCAGCAATGCAGCCGGTGGAACACGCAATCGCCGCGGAAGAAGCCGGGCTGGATCTGGTCTCGTTCCAGGATCACCCCTATCAGGCGACGTATCATGATACCTGGACGCTCCTTTCCTACATTGCATCACGCACCGAACGGATTCGCCTGAGCGGAAACGTTCTGAACCTGCCGCTCCGGGATCCGGCCGTACTGGCCAGAAGCCTCGCCACGCTGGATAACCTGAGCGGTGGACGGATTGAACTTGGAATTGGAGCCGGTGGATTCTGGGATGCAATCGCCGGGATGGGTGGTCGACGGTTGAGTGCCGGGCAGTCTGTCGAGGCGCTGGAAGAGGCAATCGAACTGATCCGAACGGTCTGGGGCACCCAATCGCGGAATTCGGCCGGTTTCGCCGGAAACTATTATCGAGTCGATGGTGTCAGGCGAGGACCGGCACCGGCGCATGATATCGGGATCTGGATCGGTTCCTATGGACCACGGATGTTGCGCCTGACCGGACGACATGGTGACGGCTGGTTGCCGTCGCTGCCGTATCTCAAAGGTGGACCATCTGACCTGACCGAGATGAATCGATATATCGATGACGGTGCCCGGAAGGCCGGGCGGGAGCCGTCAGACATCAGACGAATGCTCAACATCGGTGGACAGATCGCATCGAACTCCGGCGGCTTTCTCAACGGGCCGCCAGAGCAATGGATCGATGACCTGGCCGGTCTGAACCGGGATTACGGGATCTCGGGATTCATTCTGATGGCCGATGATCCGGGACTGATCGAGCTGTACGCCGGAGAGATTGCTCCGGCGGTCCGGGAACGAGTCGCCGCAGAACGTGGCGTTAGTTCGCCTTGACAGTCGCTCGCTGAACCGAGGCCGGGCGCCCCCGCAAACGAGTCTGGCCCATCGCCCGCAAGACTTTCTCGCTGGTGTCCATTGGAACATCGACGAATGTGTTGTCGTCCAGGATCTCGATCTGGCCGATCCGTTTACCCGGGATCTTCGCCTCGTTGGCAATTGCGCCGACGATGTCATTCGGGCGGATGCCGTCATTGCGGCCAAGATCGATCAGCAGGCGATCCATTCCCGGCTCAATGCCACCCATCGAAACCGGCGACGGTTCTGTCGGCTCGGTCATCCCGCGCTCATTCATCAGCAGGGACAGCGCAGCCGCGGCTACTCGTTCCGGTGGATGCTGGTCCATCATCGCGTCGATGATCGGAATGGCGCGCTCGTAAGCGTCCTCATCGATCACCTGGGAGAGTTCGTTTGCCAGGATCTCACGATGCCGGCTGGCAACTTCTTCCCGGCTCGGAACCGGCGTGCGTTCCATTCGCTGCCCGGTGGCGTTTTCGATTGCCCGGAGCAGGCGGCGTTCCCGTGGCGTCACCAGCGTAACGGCGTTGCCCGTCCGTCCGGCGCGACCCGTTCGGCCGATCCTGTGGACGTACGATTCCGGATCGTTAGGGATGTCGTAGTTGACGACGTGGCTGATGTTTTCGACGTCAATGCCGCGAGCAGCAACGTCGGTGGCAACCAGCAGTTCCGCCTGGTTGCGGCGGAATCGCGACATGACCCTGTCGCGTTGGGTCTGACTGAGATCACCGTGCAGCGCCTCTGCCGGATATCCCAGCGACTGCAGTTTCTGTGTCAGTTCGTCGACTTCCCGCTTCGTGCGGCAGAAGATGATGGCGGAACTCGGGTTTTCGACGTCGAGAATCCGGGTAAGTGTGTCCATCTTTGCTCGCGGGGTGACTTCATAGTAGGTCTGTCTGGTCGCTTCGACGGTCACGTGCTCGGGCTCGATGGCAATGCGCGCCGGATCCTTCAGATGCCTGCGCGCCAGTGAGATGATGCGCGACGGCATTGTTGCCGAGAAGAGAGCGGTCTGCCGTTCGCTCGGAACGCGCTCCAGGATCCACTCGATATCCTCGATGAACCCCATATCCAGCATTTCGTCGGCTTCGTCCAGCACGACAGTGCGGACCTGGCGGAGATCAAGCGTCTCGCGGCGGATATGGTCCATCAGACGTCCTGGTGTACCGACCACGACATCGACCGGATACTTGAGAGCTCTGAGTTGTCGCTCGATCGGCTGACCACCATAAACCGCCAGCGAGCGGATGTTGCGTGTCCGGCCGAGTTGATGGAATGTCTCGGCAACCTGGACGGCCAGTTCCCGGGTTGGGGCCAGGACCAGCGCCTGTGGGCGCTTGGTGTCTGTTTTCAGACGTTGAATGATCGGCAGTGCGAAGGCGGCCGTCTTGCCGGTCCCCGTCTGGGCCTGTGCAATCAGGTCCCGGCCGGACAGCATCACCGGGATCGCTTCCATCTGGATTGGGGTCGGCTCTTCGAACCCGACTGTCGAAATTGCCTTGAGAATGTGTCGATTAAGATCAAGATCCGCAAACGCGGTCACATCGTACTCCTTAGCTGGCTCGCTCAATAACGTTGACAGACTGTCTCCTCCGGACGAGCACCGGCAGGCTCAAAGCCCGCTAAGATCGTGCCCACGTTGAAGGGCATGATCCAGCTGGAAACGTCTGCAGTTCGTTTCAGGCGCTTCTATTTCGCGATTGGCAGAGAAGTGAGTTCGCTGCGTATCTGGCGTATGGCAGCCTGTTTGGCTGCAGCACGCTGCCAGCAGGTCGCGGTCAGATGCCTGAATCCCCGGATGTTTCCCGGACTGATTGAGCCTCTGAACAGCTGAGGGGTTGCAACCGGTCCGGCGGCGAGGCGCATTCTGCGCCCCGGAGCAACCCTGACTATACCGCCTCAGCAGGGTCCCGCGCTATGAACTTCGTCAGGTTTGACAGCCGCGGGCCGACCGTGCTATTCGATTGCTCATCAATTCCGTACTGGTTGAGAGGAACACGAGATGCCTGATCGCATTCGAATCAACGCACGCATGATCGTCGGATTTCGCGATGGTGAACACCGACTGCTCGAAGATGGTTGCCTGGTTCTGGAAGGCAACGAGATTATTCATGTGGGCAAGGATTTCGAGGGAGAGGTCGATCAGACGATCGACGCATCCAATCGGGTGATTACCCCGGGCTTCATCAATTCACATACGCACCTCGCCGGTTCTCCGCTGGACAAGTCGTTTATCGAGGACCGCGGGCGCCGGCAATTCTCGATGACCGGACTTGTCGAGATGTTGCCGGTTCGAGGAGCCGCCCAGGACCG
>SLMJ01000307.1 GCA_007133615.1 Thermomicrobiaceae bacterium
CAACCATCGAGCTGGTTCCAGGTCCCGGTCCTGCTTTGTCCGTGCCAAGCCCAACATGATCGATCCCACACACGTTCACCAGATGCTCGATGTGCTGAACGACATCATCCAGCGTGGCACCGGGTGTGTCGCGAATAAAGCCGGGAATGACAACGACGCCAAAATAGCCGCCCTGCGCGGCAACCGCCTTCGCCAGTTCATCGGATTTACCCCGGTCATGTTCGGCAACACCGCGGGCGGTAGAGTGAGAAACGATCACCGGCTGGCTGGATACCTCCATCGCATCCCAGCCAACCTGCTCGGAGCAATGGCTGACGTCGACGACGATGCTCATGTCATTGAGCTGGCGGACCATTTCCTTGCCATACAGCGACAGCCCGCCCTTCGTAGCATCGGTGCATCCGTCGCCGACGAGGTTGTTGAGGTTATAGGTGAGTTGCACCATGCGAAGGCCAAGATTATAAAAGGTCTGGATCCGGTCAAGGTCATCGCCAATCGGCAACGTGTTCTGGAAGTCGATCAGTACGCCGAACTTGCCCTCCTGATGGGCACGGGTAATGTCCGCGGCCGACCGCACGATCAGCATGTCGTCGCTGCAGGCCGCCACGATGCCATGCGCATTTGAGATCTTCCGGATCGCCGAGTCGTACGCCTGGCTCGGCTTGTGGCTGCCGGAATATGTCCCGCAGGCCACGGTCACGCCGGCATCTCGCCACATATCCAGATACTGCTGCTTTGCAGCCTCAGACGTTTGAATGTCCCGAACGAGCGCCGCCTCGACGGCCGGGCCCGCCTCAGCACGACTGCGTCCTCGCTCGTACATCGTCTGAACGGCTTCTTTCATCTTCGGCGTGAAGACGAGGCCGGATGTGATCGGCGGTTGCTGGGTATCGATGATCAGCGCTTCTTGATGGAGTTTCCGGGCTTCATCGGGCGAAAGCGACGGGGTGCGTCCCGCAGGCATGCGTCCTCCTCATGGTTCTGCTATAACAGGCTCGACCGCTGCAGTGTAGCAACGGCCTTCTGGTCGGGCAATTCATCTCAATGACGGCCCGGATCTTGCCTACTATTTGTTAGGTTAGAATCACTCCGACGAACATCTGACTGATTGAAAGCTCATGGGACAGGAACAGGATTCAAGAGCCCAGCAGTCCGTGAACGAGGAAGACGAATCACCCGCGTTCTCGATCTGGCAATCGATGCGCGACTACCCGGCGTTCCGACTGCTTTTCGGAAGCACCCTGGCAACGAACTCCGGTTTCTGGATGTGGAATGTCGCCATCGGCTGGCTGGCGCTGATCCTCACCGATTCGCCGTTCTTCGTTGGTCTGACCGGCTTCACGGCCGGAATCCCGACCTTGCTGTTCGGCCCGTTCGGCGGCGTCCTGATCGACAAGCTACCCCGCAAGTTCATCCTGCTTCTGGCCCAGACGGTCATCTCGATCACCGCAGTCTCTGTCTCAGTGCTCCTCTTCTTCGATGCTTTGCAACCGTGGATGCTGCTGGTCGGAGCGTTCGCCAACGGCATGTGCATGTCGCTCGTGTTTCCAACCCGAAGTGCCATGGTCGCCAACCTGATTCCGAAAGTGCACCTGCCGAACGCGATCGCCCTGAATTCCGCGGGACTAAATGCAACCAGGGTGATTGGCCCGGCGCTGGCCGGACCTTCGATCGCGATCCTCGGCGTCGAGGGCACATTTGCCCTTTGTGCCGGGTTACAGGTCAGTTCGTTCCTGTTCAGTCTTCGACTGCCCTGGCACCCGGCGTCTGATACCGGTCGCGGCTCTGGTGTATTCAAGTCGATCGCCCTCGGCTTCCAGACCGTCTGGCATTCCGAAAAGCTGCTGGGACTCTTCGCGCTCGCAGCGATCCCGACTCTCTGCCTGATGCCTCACGTGCATCTGATGCCGGTGTTCGCCCGGGATGAATTGATGATCGGATCGACGGGTCTGGGCATTCTGATGGCGGTCTCCGGGGTCGGAGCCGTTATTGGATCGCTCTTCGTTGCGGCGACGCGGACCCTGCCAACGCGGCCAGTCGTGTTGATCGTCGGAAGCAGCACCTTCGCGAGCGTGCTCATCCTCTTTTCGCTGACGCCGTACGCCCTGCTGGCCGGTTTCTTCCTGCTGATCGCCGGATTCGCCAGCGCGGTTTTCCTGGCGGTCAACAACACGCTCGTGCAGTTGCAGGTCGATGATCAGGTTCGGGGTCGCGTACTCGGAATCTACGGCCTGACCTGGGGACTGATGCCAGTCGGCACGCTTCCCGCCGGAGCGATTGCCGATGCATATGGCGCGCCGGCAGCAATGATCACGCTGGCCGTCACCGCGCTGGTGTTGATCACGCTCGTGGCGATTCGATTCCCGTCTTTGCGCAGGGCGGCAATACCGGAATCAACTAACGAGCCGCAACCTGTTCAGCCAGCTTCGCGGACGGCGGGGTAACACCTTGCTCGCGCAACCGTTAAGCGGTTCACCGGTTAACCTGTTGGAACACTCGAGCCCGGCATGATTGCTTCGTGATCGATTACAAATGAGCCAGAGCGACGAATCTGAGTTAGAACCCGAACAACGCCGCGAACTCGACGTCGGTCAGCATGCCGTGAGCGAGATGTCGCTCTGGCATTCCCTTCGAGAGTATCCAGCCTTCCGCACGCTGTTCGGCACCACGCTGGCGACCAATTCCGGCTTCTGGATGTGGATCATTGCCAGCGGCTGGCTTGCCCTGCTGTTGACCGATTCTCCGTTCTTCGTCGGGCTCGTCGGATTCGTCGGTGGTATTCCCACGCTCCTGTTCGGGGTGTTCGTCGGCGCGGTGATCGACAGGTTTTCCCGCCGTTCGGTGCTGATGGTCGCCCAGACAGTTGTCTCCATCATCGCCGTGACGCTTGCCGTGCTCCTCTTTCTGGACATCCTGCAACCGTGGCAGTTGCTTGTCGGGGCGTTTATCAACGGCACCTGTATGTCGATCATCTTCCCGACACGCAACGCGATGGTGGCGAATCTGGTCCCGTCGCACCACCTGGCCAACGCCGTCGCCCTCAACGCAGCAGGGCAGAACGCAACACGCGTAGTCGGACCGGCACTGGCCGGACCGCTGATCGCGCTGGCCGGAATCGATGGGACCTTCGCGATCTGCGCCGGGCTGCAACTGGTCGCATTCTTCGTAACCGGCCGGTTACCCGCCCAGGCCGCAGCGGATGCCGCCCGGGGCACCAGCATCTTCCAGAGCGTCGGCGTCGGATTGAAAACCGTCTGGAACAGCGAATACCTTTTGGGAATGATCATCCTCGCCGCGGTTCCCACGATGTTCCTGATGCCGTACATCAATCTGATGCCGGTGTTTGCCCGCGATGTGCTCGGACTGGGCTCCACCGGACTGGGAGTGTTGATGGCGGCCAACGGTTTCGGAGCGGTGCTCGGTTCGCTGTACGTCGCGGGCTCCCGCGGTCTCATGCAGAATCCGAATGTACTGATCGGCACCGGGGTTGGTTTCGCAATCGTCCTGATCGCCTTTGCGCTAACGCCGATCAGCATCATCGGCGCCGGGTTGATCATGGCGGCGGGATTCATTAGCGCGGTCTTCCTGGCGGTCAACAACACCCTTATCCAGTTGCACGTCGACGACGCCGTTCGGGGTAGAGTGCTGGGAATCTACGTGCTTACCTGGGGGCTGCTGCCCGTCGGTACGCTTCCGGCCGGAGCAATCGCTGACGCTGCTGGCGCGCCGATTGCCCTGGTTGTGATGTCGCTGGTCGCACTGGTCGTTATGATCGCGGTCGCAATCTGGTTCCCGGCTGTTCGGAAGCAGGCTCCGGAACGAGCTCAGCCAGCGCCGGCGACGTCCACCGGAAAAGCCGTGTAGCGAATCCGACCGTGGGCGGCGCATCAATTCCTACTGCCCAACTCGGCTTTGTTGCGGTACATTTACGTTCGCGCCCGTTTTCCGGCGCGCTCGATGCACTGGTGACATCAGGGACTCGAAACGAATGCATTTCGATCAACGACTATTCGAGATGACCGGGTGGGCGCCGGGAATCCGCGCGCGCATCGCACTCTCAACCGCGCTGGGGATCCTCGCCGTTGCTGCCTCGATCGGTCGGCTGATCCTGACCGCGATCGCGCTCTACTCCGTGTTTCAGGGCGAGCCGTTCTCCAGCATCATCTGGTACTTCCCCGGCATCGCCGCACTGATCGGGGTTCGGTCACTTCTGGAGTACTTGCGGGACGAAATCGCCGACTCCAGCGCCGCGAAGATGAAGGTGCTGGTCCGGCAGCGGGTCTATGATCATGTCCTGACGCTTGGCGCCGGGCACTTCGATCAGGAACGCACCGGCAACGCAGTCAACGCACTGGTCGAGGGTGTCGAACGCCTGGAAGTCTTCTTCGGACGCTACCTGCCCGTGTTCATTACTGCGGCTGTGACACCGTTCCTGCTCTTCGGAGCAATGGTCTTCTTCGACTTCCGCACGGCGATGATCTTCATGACCTTCGCGCTGATCGCCCTGCTTGCTCCCTACATCCTGCAGAGCATGAACGAGCGCATGAGCCGCGAGCGACACATCGCCTACAGCAAACTCAACTCCGACTTCCTGGACAGTATGCAGGGCCTGCCGACGCTGAAGATCTTCGGTCAGAGCGCAGAGCGCGGCAAGGAACTCGCCCATCAGGCTCGCGAAGTGACCCGTCGAACGATGCACGTACTGGCGGTCAACATCGGCATCACCGGCATCATCATGTTCTGCATCACCGCAGCATCGGCGATCGCACTTTCCTGGGGTGCAGTCCGCGTTTCCAACGACGAACTCTACTTCCGGACCTTGCTGATCGTGCTGATGCTCGGCGTCGAGGTCTTCCGGCCATTGCAGCAACTCTCACGGATCTACCACGAAGGCATGATGGGGCAGTCGGCCGCACAGTCGGTCTATGAACTACTCGACACGAAGCCGGCCATTACCGATCCGGAGCAACCGGTCGAGCCCGAACGCATTAGTCCTGAAGTCCGGTTCGAGCGCGTCCAGTTCAAGTATCAGGAAGACCGGGATCCCGCGCTGGCCGATTGCTCCTTCGAGCTTCGCCCGGGTGAGACGCTCGGCGTGGTTGGACCATCCGGCGCGGGCAAATCGACTCTGGTTTCCCTGCTGATGCGGTTTGCCGATCCAAATGAAGGTCGCATTCTGATCGGCGGCTACGATCTGAGAGATCTCTCGACGGAGACGATTCGCAAGCAGATCTCGCTGGTCGCCCAGGATGCCTATCTCTTCGACGGCACCGTCGCCGACAACCTGCGACTCGGCAAGCCGGAAGCCTCGCAGCAAGAGATGGAGCACGCCGCGAAGCTCGCCAATGCGCACAACTTCATCATGGCAATGCCGCACGGCTACGAGACCGTCGTCGGTGAACGCGGTACCCGGCTCTCCGGCGGCCAGAAACAGCGTATTGCGATCGCCCGGGCGCTGCTGAAAGACGCGCCGATCCTGATTCTTGACGAGGCGCTATCCAGTGTTGACGCCGAGAACGAGGCAACGATCCAGCAAGCCCTCGAGCGGCTGCAGGAAGGCCGCACGACACTGACGATCGCCCACCGACTCTCCAGCGTGATCAACGCCGACCGCATCCTTGTGATGAAGGAGGGGCATGTCGTCGAAGAGGGCACGCACTCACAGTTGCTGCGGCGAAACGGCGTCTACGCCGAGCTGATCGCGACCCAGCGGGAAGCCGAAACCGAGGATGTCGAAGCCGGCCACATCATGGATCGGAAGCCTGATCCGGACGCAATCCCGGCCCAGCAACAGGCAGGCGAGACTGGAAAGTCCGAGCCGGAGCCGGCCGTGGAGCCGATCAACATATCCATCCCGCGGCTCTTCTGGCGCCTGCTGAAAATGGTCCGGCCATGGCCGGGTGAGCTTGCAGCGGTGATCGCCTCCGGGCTTCTGCACGCGATCACGGTCGTTGCCGTCGGCGTCGTCGGCGCGTTGTTGATCGGTCGCGTCGTCACAGGGGGTGACACCGGGCCACTGATCTGGATCCTGCTGGCGCTGGCGCCGGTGACTGCGCTGTTCGCCTGGCTGGATATCTGGCTGGCGCACGACCTGGCCTATCGCCTGCTTGCCGAGCTCCGGATCAAACTCTACAACCTGCTCGACAAGCTCTCGCCCGCCTACATGTTCCGGCGTCGTTCTGGAGATCTGCTCGGCACTGCCACGCAGGATATCGAGCTGATCGAGCTCTTCTACGCCCACACGATCGTTCCCGCGATGCTCTCCGTCCTGGTGCCGACCGGCATTCTGATCGGCATGGCCTGGATCCATCCGGGGCTGGCACTTATCCTATTGCCCTTCCTGCTCGCGGTCGCGCTGACGCCGCTGCTCTCCCGGCGCAAACTGGACCATCTCGGTGAGGAACTCCGGGAGCAGACAGCGGTCGTGAACTCGCATACGGTCGACAGCGTCCAGGGCCTACGGACGATCGTGGCGTTCGACTATGGCAACGAGCGGCAGGAAGAAATCCGCAAGCTCGGGCACAAACTGGCGGACACCAAGAACCAGTTCCTTCGGCAACAATCGATCCAGATGACGAGCGTCGAAGGATTGACCGCACTTGGATCGCTCGCGGTGCTTGCGCTCGGGGCCTGGTTCGTCAGCAACGGGGTCCTGGAGCGGACGATGCTCCCGCTGGCGACCTTGCTCTCGCTTTCGGCATTCGGACCGGTTGCCAGCATCGCAGTCGTCGTCAAGGAACTATCGGAGACGGTTGCCGCATC
>SLMJ01000157.1 GCA_007133615.1 Thermomicrobiaceae bacterium
ATTGCGATGTACTGATATCGGGTCGCCTGCTCGCCGAGTTTCACCGCGAGGGTTCGCTTGTTCGCCCGGGCATCGGTGTGAATGTCACGCAGGTTGTTGATGACCAGAATCGCGGTGATGAGCAGGCCGATCGGGATCGCCGTGACGAGGGCCAGACCGTCCAGTGACCCGGTCTGAAGATAGGAACTGCCGGTCACGGCCACGAGACCGAAGAAGATGAAGACGGCAATGTCCCCGAGGCCATTGTACGCGAGCGGATACGGACCACCGGTGTAGGCCAGGCCGAACAGGATCGAGAAGACTCCGATCGCGAGAATCGGCCAGCCGCCAACAGTGATTAGATACACCCCGATCAGCATCGCGAGGCCAAAGGTGATGATCGTCGCCCGTTTCATCGCCTCCGGTGTGATCAGCCCGGCGGACGTCGCCCGGGTCGGGCCGAGCCGGTCCGGCGTATCCGCGCCTTTGGCATGATCGGAGTAATCGTTGGCGAAGTTCGTTGCGATCTGAATGAGGACCGCTGCAACGAACGCACCGAGAAACGGCAGGAACTGAAACGACGCGATACTTGCGCCGACCGCTGTACCGACGATAACCGGTACGGCGGCCGCCGGGAGCGTTGGTATCCGGGCTGCCATCAACCACGCCCCAGCGCCCCCTTGCTGCGCCGGAGCGGCAGTATCTGTCATCTCGTCCGTCCCCAATTTCATCTACGGGAATCGCGGAAACTTCGAAAAATCTGGCTTGCGCTTTTCGATAAACGCGTTCTTGCCTTCTTTGGCCTCATCCGTCAGATAGTACAGCAGGGTTGCATCGCCAGCGAGTTGCTGAATTCCGGCCAGTCCGTCCGTGTCTGCGTTGAATGACGCCTTGAGGAAACGTAGCGCAGTCGGGCTCTTCTCAAGGATTTCGCGCGACCACTGGACTGCTTCGGCCTCAAGCTGATCGAGCGGGACAACGGTGTTGACCAGCCCCATCTCCAGTGCTTCCTGAGCCGAGTACTGCCGGCAGAGATACCAGATCTCCCGGGCCTTCTTATGGCCAACCATCCGGGCCAGAAGCGTTGCACCGTAACCGGCATCGAAGCTGCCAACCTTCGGACCGGTCTGTCCGAAGACCCCATTGTCAGCTGCAATTGTGAGATCACAGACCACGTGCAGGACGTGCCCACCTCCGATGGCGTATCCGGCGACGACGGCGATGACCGGCTTCGGGAGTGTCCGGATCTGGCGCTGGAGATCGAGCACGTTCAGCCGGGGAACGTCGTCATCACCGACGTAACCGCCATCGCCACGTACTTTCTGATCACCACCGGAGCAAAATGCTTTGTCGCCTTCACCGGTAAGCAGAATGACACCGATGCTCTGGTCATCACGAGCCCGGGCAAAGGCGTCTGACATTTCTATTACCGTCTGCGGGCGGAACGCGTTGCGCACTTCCGGCCGGTTTATTGTGATCTTTGCGATTCCTTCACCGGCAGCCCGTTCGTAGCGGATATCGGTGTACTCGCGAATCGTCTCCCAGGTTACGGTCATCGTTGTGGTGTTCCTTTCGACTGAGCAAAGCGGCTATCGGTCCGGCGCTGCCGGGTCATTCAAATCGTCCGAGCTCCCAAGGGGAAGGAAATCTGCGTCCAGTGTTTTGAGATCGACAATCGAGCTGGCATGCTGAATATCGATTCCAACAACCTTTCCGTCAGAATCGAAGTCCAACACAACACCAGGCGACACCTCATCGGCATCGACGCCTGGTCTGCTGCTGAGATCGATGTAGAGTGAATCTGTCTCACGATCGTAGTGAACCTTCACGGATTTCTCCTTGTGAATCGCCGGTCCGGAAATGCATTGTGAATTGGTCTCGCCATCTTCTAATGTCACGACTCTAAGATACCTGCCCAAGTCGGAAACGTAGATCCAGAATCGTACCCTGCCGTCCGGTTGCCGTTCGAAAAACTCAGGGGCTTCGATCGCCTGCTGACACCATTCACGTCTGATGTATGGTCGCTTCGGCAACACTCTCTCTTCGAAGTACTTCGTCGTCTTCATTCATTCTCGATCTGACGAAGAAATGAGATAACGGCTTCCAGATACGACTCCGGTTGCTCCAGATGAATCGTGTGACCGGCCCGGGGGATCTCAACGTAGCTGGCATCCGGCATCCGGGCACAGATCACCTCTCCGATCTCCCGATACTTCTCGTCATACTCTCCGGCCAGGTAGAGCACCGGCATCGTGAACTTCTGCAGGCGATCAGAGACTGGCTCCATCATCCCGGCGCCCATGCCCCGCAAGCTGTTCGCGAGCCCGACTGGTTTCTGTGCCATCCTGAGTTCGCGTTGCTGCCGGCGGACGCGTTCCGGTAACTGGCACTGGCTGGCAAACAACGGCACCGCCTCCCAGCGATCGACGAAGGCTTCGATCCCCTGCTCTTCAATCAGTCGAGCCAGCGCTTCGTCTGAGGCCGCCCGTTGCGCGCGCTCATCCTGATCATCAATTCCGACGCCGGAACTCTCCAGCACAAGACTCGAGACCCGCTCCGGTGCGGATAGTGCCATTTCAGACGCTACCCGTCCCCCCATCGAATAGCCAAGCACGGCGGTTTGCTCAACGTTCAGACGGTCGAGCAACGCCTGCAGGTCGTCAACGGCGCCGGGAATGCTGTACCTCGCCGGGTCGGCCGGGGCACTGCTTTCCCCATGGCCGATCATATCGACGACAATCACCCTGAACTCCCGGCTGAGCTTCTGCGGGATGCCCTGCCAGGCCGCGATCGAGCCGGTAAATCCGTGCAGCATCAATACCGGGCAGCCGGCTCCGACCACCTCATAATTTATGTCCACATCATTCAAGCGTTCGCGCGGCATGCCAGGTCCAGATTCTCGAGCTCTGCACTCATTGATTTCCAGAGCCGTCGATGCAGCGTCACATTCGTTTCTCGATCCGGTACCGGCACCTCGATCACCTGCACGCCCGGTTGGGAGATGCTCTCGCGAACAACGCCGGTGAACGCATTCCACGAATCAACGCGCTGGAAATCCAGACCGTAGAGTTCGCCCACCGGCTCAAAATCCAGCCCGTGCGGTGTTCCGAACAACGCCTCGAAATGCTCCGGATGCGCTGCCTGTGGCAGGAACGAGAAGATTCCGCCACCGTCGTTATTAACCAGGACGATCGTCGCGTTCAGTTCGTGCAGTTTCGCGGCCAGTAAGCCGTTCATGTCGTGGTAGAAGGAAATGTCCCCGATCACCAGCACGGTCGGTCCGCTGGAGACAGTGCTCGCGCCGAGCGCACTGGAGACCACCCCATCGATACCGTTCGCGCCGCGATTCGACAGAAAGTGAATCCAGGAATCGCTTCCCGGAAAGAACGTATCCATGTCGCGAACTGGCATCGAGTTTCCAGCGTAGAGGGTGCTCTGCTCCGGAAGAATCCGGGCGAGTTCCTGGAAGATCCGCCCTTCAAACAGGGCATCTTCGCGGTCGATCTCTGCAGTCAGGGCTTTCCGGGCCGATCGGTCGATCGCAATCCAGTCCTGCGCCCATTCGGGCATTCCGGATGGGCCACGCTGTTCGGCAGCCGTCGCCATTGCTTTGCAGAATCGAACCGGATCAGCATGGATCACATTGTTGGAAAGCAGTGCCGGGTCATTCCAGCCATCGCCGCCGTCGACCAGTATCGAGCAGGCCGCCGGATAACGTTGAGCGTAGAGCAGGAACGGCTTGGCAGTCGGCATCGCGCCGAAACGGATGATCACCTGCGGCTCGAGCATTTCGCAGATCGACTGATCCTTCAGGAACGCATCGTAACTATCGATAATCAACTCATCGTGATGTGGGCCGTTTCTGACCAGAGATAGTGGATCAGCGAGCACGGGATATCCGAGCGCCCGTCCGAGTTCCACGACCGCCGGACCAAGCTCGGGGTCGTCTTGCGGGCCACAGACGATCAACCCTCGCGGCAGCAAAGTCAATTCCTGTTCCAGCGCCTTAACGGTCCCCGAATCTGGTTCCCTCGGCCCCTGAACAGATTGAAAATGCGATTGCTCGGCCTCCGTTGATTCGAGAGACGAGTCATCCGGCTCAACCGGCATGAGCGGCTCCCGAAAGGGGAAATTCAGATGGACCGCGCCGGCTGGTTCACCGGTCGCTTCGCTCACAGCTCTACCAGCGATCGTCCGGACGTAGCGCAACATCTCCGGCGTGGACTCGGGCAAGGCAACGTTGGCAAACCAGCGCGGATGCTCCCCGAAAAGTCGGTTCTGATCGATCGTTTGCGGGGCACCGACGTCCTGAAGCTCCGGCGGGCGATCAGCGGTCATGACGATCAGCGGAACCCGACTGTAACGGGCTTCAATCACCGCCGGGTAGAAATTCGCGGCAGCCGTACCCGAGCTACACACCATCCCGACCGGGCGACGGCTCGCCTTGGCCATTCCGAGTGCGAAGAATGAAGCCGAGCGTTCATCCAGGTGCATCCACATTCGGATCTCCGGATGTCGGGAGAGCATTACCGCCAGCGGAGTTGATCGTGACCCTGGCGCATAGCAGACGTCTCGAATGCCAGCCCGGGCGAGCTCATCTACAAACGCTCCGATGTAAGCGAAATGCGTTTCTGCGAGCGTCACGCGTTGTCTCCCCCGAGTGCTGCCAGCATGGGGCGAAGCTTGACATCAGACTCTGCCAGCTCCTGTTCCGGGTCAGACTCGTCCATGATCCCGCAACCAGCGAACAGACGCGCACGCTGCCCGGAAACAATCGCCGAGCGAAGCGCGACCACGAACTCACCGTCGCCATCACCATCCATCCAGCCGATCGGCGACGCGTACCAGCCTCGATCGAAGCCTTCATTTTCACGGATGAATGACTTGGCATCTTCCTTCGGGTACCCGCCGACAGCCGGAGTGGGATGCAAGCGTTCGACCAGATCGATCAACGTCGAGCCGTTGCTCAACGTGCCACGGACAGGCGTGTAGAGATGGTGAACGTTGGAGAACGTCAGCAGCTGCGGTTCGTCGGGCATTGAGAGATCGGCACAAAGCGGTTCCAGTGCCTCACGGATCGCCCGGGCGCAGACCTCATGCTCATGCAGATCCTTGGCGCTGTTCATCAGCTGATCGCCAAGGGTCGCGTCCTCATCAGGCGACTCGCCACGCCGGATCGAACCAGCCAGACAGGCGGCGCTGACTTCCTTGCCCTGCTGCTGAACGAGTTGCTCAGGAGATGCCCCAAGGAAGACCGATGACTGCCGAGCGACGGCAAACGTGTAGCACCCTGGATAATCGGTTCGCAGGCGTTCCAGTGCCCGATTGACGTCGAAATAATTGCCGGTGCGTATCTCGCGGTGTCGCGCCAGCACGACTTTCTCGAACGCGCCATCCCGGATCTTCTGGCTGGCCAGTGCCACGTTCTCCCGATAGGTCTGGGCGATCTCCTCGTCCTGCTCGGTCGGGGTGACATCGACCCGTGGCCGGGTAGCCGTCGGTTCCTTCTCCAGACCGCGCCAGGTCCGGTTGTAGAGCTGTTCCAGAGACTTGCAGATGGTCTCTTTGTCCCGACGTCGCGAGACCTGCGTAGTGAAGATCAGTGTGTGCCGCTCTTCCTGTCGGATGAGCATCACCCGGGGTAAGAACAGGTAGACTGCCGGGAATCCTTTCCAGATGCGACGGTCCGGCTTGCGCTCAGGATCAAACGAGAATCCCGCCAGGAAGCGTAGTCCGGGGTGATCGGTTTCATCCGCCGAGTCCAGGATCGCCGTCGATGCAATTCGGTGGTGTTCCTGTTTCGTTGCGCTAAAGCGTTCCTTCGGCGGGGCGATATTGCTAGATGCGGCGCCAGCCGCTGCCATCGCCAACCCTGACTCGGGATGCTCCCAGAACCAGCGCTCGGACGCATAGCCCATACTCCCGGTGAAGAGACGCAAGGGATCGATCGCCTCAACGTCCTGGCTAATACTCAGGAGCACCGGGGCGTCGAGCTCTGTCGATTTCTCAATTGCTTCGTCAACCCGTTCCCGGAACTTCTCGCTTACCGGGTTCAGTGTCTGCTGCTCAACCATCAGGCCATGTTCCCATTCGTTTCATTGTCGATCTGTGTCGATTGCGGTACTCCGATGCTTCGTCGAAGAAGGTCACGCAACGCCGGGTACTGATGCTCGAGTGGTTCCGGATCTGATTCGAGTACCCAGTGCGTAACGACCTCGTTCAACGCGCCGAACCAGGCGACCCCTGCCAGATTGGTGTCCAGTGGTGGAATCGCTCCTTCGGAGACCGCGTCATCGAGGTGGCGCGTGATGAGTCCGGCGAAACTGCGCCTCATCTCCAGCATCTTGTTGTTGAACTCCCGACCGGCCCCCATCGCTTCAACGAGAAAAAGCCGGGCCAGTGAGCGGTGGTCGCCAAACGTTTTCAGCACGACCAGAAGGGCCGCGTCAATCCGTTTGACAGGATCCGGCTCGACGGCAATCGCCTCTTCAGCACGCTTCATCAGCAGGTTCGCCATGCGATCCAGCAGCGCGAGGAAAATGGTCTGCTTGTTCGGGAAATGAAAGTAGACGCCGCCTTTGGAGGTTTCCGATTCGCCGGCGATCTCATCCATCGCGGCATCCCGATAGCCCCGCCGGGAAAACACCCCGAGCGCTGCTTCCAGAATCCGTTCCTTGCGCTCTTCACCGCGCTTCTGCTCGCGAACCATTTGACGCTCCCGGATACAAAACCGACCGACGCGTCG
>SLMJ01000242.1 GCA_007133615.1 Thermomicrobiaceae bacterium
TGACGTTCCAGCGCTGAATTCCGGCGGCGTCAGGCCGACGGAGACGATCCGGTCGCTCCGGATTTCATCCCGCAACATCACCATGTCCGGCAGTTGCTCCACCGGAATGTCCGTCACAACTGTTTCGACGATTACATCAACGAGATCCGGAAAGATCTGCAGGAGCGTCGGGAGATCCGCCTGCTCGGTCACGGCTTCGACCACACACCGCTGGCGTTCCATGCGGTCGTAGTCCGTCGTTCCCGAGCGGGAACGCGCATAGGCCAGCGCTTCACGGCCATCAAGCGTATGATCGCCCGGATCGATCTCGAACCTCTGCCAGCCTTCGCCCTCGATCGGAGACATGATCCGGACATGCACCGGCTGCTGGACGTCGATGTCGATCCCACCGAAGGCATCCACCAGCCGGACGAAACCTTCCATGTCGACCATCGCGTAGTAGTCGATCGGGATGTTCAGCAACGCTTCCATCGCGCCTTTCAGCACGTAGAGGCCGGGATCATGCCCTTCCGGTGCAAGGTCGTGAAAGCCCTCTGCCTCACCGTAGAGCCAGTTGATCTGACCGGTGAAGTGAGATCTTCCCATGTAGTTGGCGATGTGTTCCGGGAGCGGCACATCCCCATAGTTCCGGGGGATGCCAAAGAGCGTCGTATAGCCTGTTTCGAGATCGATTGACGCGACAATCATCGCGTCCGTTCGTGTTCCATGACGGTCGAACCCGGCATCTGATCCGGCCAGTAGCACGGTCAGCCTCCCGCGATCCATCCATGGCTCATCTGACAGTTCGTCGATGGGATCCGGCTCGGGGGTTGGCGTAGCGGCCGGTTCCGGCGTCGGAGTTGGCTCTGGGCTCGGTTCGACCTCCGGTGTGGCCTCCGGAGTTGGCGTCGGGGTTGCGTCGACGTCCGGAGCAGGATCTGGTGTAGCTGTGGGAGCCGGCTCCTCGGTGGCTGGATCCGTCGTACCCGGAGTTGGTGTTTCGGCCGCACGATCGGCTGCACGTTCGTAGGTGCATCCGGCAATTACGAGCGCGACGAGCAAACTGACAAAGATGTGCGCGAAACCTCGCATAGTGGATCTCCGGGATCACGCGTGGCATTCGAATCAGTAGCTGTTGCATTGAAGTCTAGGACAGAACGGCCGGATCCTGCCACACGACTCGTTTGTGCAGTACTGCTTATACGTCACGATGCGTTCGTCGAACCTGCTAGAGTTATCCGGTGGTAACGAACGATTCGGCCGACAGGAGCTGAACGCATGGACGTTGGCGCGGCAATGATCTCCGGTATCGTCGGAGTCGCTGCAACGACGATTATTCACAGTATGTTGCCAGTCATCGGGCTCCCCAGAGTCAATCTGGCCGGGGTTCTGGGAACCTGGTTTCTGGAACCGGGAGGCAAAGCCGCGGTTCTCGGGCTCGCCCTTCACTTCACCTTCGGGGCATTGTTCGGCGTGCTCTATGGCTGGCTCTGGGCGCAGGGAATTGGAAGTCCCGACTACCAGTGGGGCATTATGTTCGGCGCAATTCACGGCCTCATTGCATCGGCGATCGTTCCGGCGTTGCTTCACGCATTTCCCCGACCACGGGAGATGCTGGAGGGACCGCTGACGCTTGTCGCTCTCTTCGTGCTGCACGTCCTCTTCGGCCTGATCGTTTCCCTGCAATACCGGGCACTGGTGGGATGATGCTCTGATTCCTTTGAGGCAGGCGCCCTGGGCGCTTTGTCTCAGAACGGCATCGGACTCCGCCACACAAAGGGCCGGGACACCATACCCCATATGATGCGATCCGGTTAGCCGAGCTGGCTATCCTTGGGAGGCACGGTAACTCAGTCGGAGAGGAACCAGCCATAGGGCCCCGGTATTGCATCGCGCTGGCGCATGGGTAGGCAATGGTCGAAGAATAGTGTGGCAACGAGCTGCTGCCTGCTTTGAACACCAACCTTCTGAAACGCCGCCTTGATGTGATCGTTGACGGTATAGGCGGAGATCCCGAGCTGGATGCCGATCTCTTTGGAACTCAGGCCGCGAGCGATCCACATGACAACCTCGCTTTCGCGTGAGGTGAGTTCGTAAACCCTGGAGACGGTTTCCGGAAGTATCGGCGGTCTGGCTGGTTCGAGCAGCACATTCACGTGCTGCTCTCCGTCGGTGACCAGCAGGACGGCCTGTACCCGAATCCACCCTCCGGAGATCCGGGGCAAAACGATCGACATCGCTTCTGCATCGTCAGCCACGACACGCATTGCGAGAGATCGAATAGCGGGCGGTATCGAACTATTGGTGCCGATATCACTGAGCCACTTCCGGGCAGAGGGCGATTCCGCCAGTACCGTACCGTCTCTGCTCAGCACCAGGACACCTGGCGCGTCACTTGAATGTGGGGAAATCGATGCAGCTTGCTTCAACAGTGAAGTGCGGACCAGCCGGGAAAGAGAGCGCACGAGTAAGGCGGCGTTTCTGGCGTCTTTCTCTGTGAACTTACCAGATGCTGCGCCACGATAGATCTCGAAACTTGCCCAGCAATTGCCTTGATCGACGATCGCGCAACGGAGCTCGTCCACGGCTCCATAACTGGATATCACCTGATATCGAGGACTCCGATGAAGTATGTCCGGGTCGATCTCCGATAACCTCGCGACAGGCACTGGTTGTCGGGCGATCTCGGCGATCTTCAGCAAGTCGTTCTGGTGATACTCATTGTCGAACATAAACGCCTCGCGCCGCGGATCTTCATCGATTCCATGCAGAACACAACTGGTCCAGAGCACGGTTGCCGGATCAACCGTCGCAAACGACCCGATATCGAACGGAACGATGCCACGAACGATGTCGAGCGCCTGTTGCTGTGCCGACCGATGGTCTTCCGTTGTATATCCGGCGCGAGTGAGCCGGAGAGCTGCCGCGCGCACCCGTTCCTCAAGCACAAGAACACTTCCTAACCTGGACTGGATGATCCCCCGCATTTTAGGGATGGGATACGCGCGGGGTGCTTTTCATAATGAGGATATCGATGAAGCAGCATAGCATATGTTCAACCAGCAGCGCTAGAAGGCTTATGTAAAGGGGTGGGCCAAATGAATGGCTTGAGGTGGTGGATGCGGATTGTCGGTGGCTTCTACGTCCTGATGGGCATCTTCAACACACCACTGATAATCGAGGCGCGCCTGCCGATGCAGTATCCGGAACTTGGTGTCCCGGTTGACAGTGATGCGGCGCGTGCGTTGATCGATACCTGGTTCATGTTCGGGCTGGAAGTTTTCGTAATCGGGATAGCTCTCATCTATTTCTCTCGACATCCCGTCAGGCATCTTGCCTTGGTCTGGACGGTACTCGGACTGGAACTCGTTCGAGGCATTGCCGACGACGTATATCTGATCGCACGAGGCTACGACTCGATCATCTACTACGTATGGATCCTGATCCACCTGCTCATCGTAATTGCTGGGCTGTTCGCCATTCGCCGGGCTCTGAAGGGCGAATTGAAGACCGAACAGGCTCGGACTGCCGTTGAAAGTGCACTGAAACAGGCGTGAGGGACAGATCACGTTTGTTGCCGGTCACAGTCCGGCCTTCACAACCGTCTGGTCGAGGCAGGAGACTCGAAAGGCTCGCCAGCAACGGTCTGCCTTGCGATTCCTCAGGTGTCAGCCCAGGGAAGGAAAGTGTTCATTACTGGAACCAATTCTCGGGGTGACTCCCAACCAACCGATCGAAACCAAGGACGCACCTGTTCCTGAGGATGATTGACGTTCGCTCGAACACAACCAAAGAGAGGAAAGCAAGATGCTACAAGGTACCTACGCAGATCAGGGCACAGGAGTGGAGCACGATCAGAGCGCTCATGTCTTTCCGCATCAGGACGTGAACTACGCAAGGGTTGCTGGCATCAGCCTGATCGCAGGTGCGATAGTCGCAACGCTGTTCAATGTGTTGTTTCCCCGGGGGGACGACCCGACAGATTCAGCAGCAATGCTGACGATGATGGTTGAGAACCAGACACTGCGCCAGGTCAGTTTCCTCGGTGTGACCTCGGGGCTCTGGCTGCTGACTGCCGGACTTGCCGGAGTCTACTGGATCCTTTCCCGCGGAACAGGGCGTGTTCTGGCACGGGTCGGATTCTATGGCCTGGTTGTCGGTGCTGTGCTATTCACGGTGAGTACTGGAATCGGGATGGCCGCGACCGGCGCCGCGGTAGACTGGGCGGCCGGCGGATCCGATATCGCGAGTGTCGAGTTTGCAGCGGCGACGGCACTGAATATTGCCGACGATGGCGTCTGGGCGATGTCGATTATCGTGTACTGGACAGCGATCGGCTTGCTCGGGCTAAGCATGGTTTATGGCGGAACGTTCCCGCGCTGGCTGGCGGCGCCAGCAGTGTTGCTCGGGTTTGCCAACGCATTTCTCATCGGCGTGCCGATTGCCTTTGACGGAGTGACCGAGATCAGGCTTATTGTCTTTGCAGTGCTTGCTCAGCTGACGATCGTCTGGGCAGTGGCAACGGCTGTCTGGATGTTGCGCAGACTCAAGTAGACCTGGCGCAAACCTCGAAAGCGTCAGACGTAGCGCGGAAATGAACTCCGTCACAATACAAACAGTGCGCATGAGATTCTGAACCCGAGCCCGCCGCATGTTGCTCGAACCAGTGGCGGAAATGCCTGAAAAGAGAAACAACCTGCAAAGCTTCCCGGAAGAGCTACCGGCGCTATAGTCGGCAGGAGTCAAGACGTAGCTTCGAGTCCCCCGACGGTGACGTGAATCTCGTGTCGTATCTGCGTCTTGATGTCTTGCTCAGTTTCCAGCCTTGCAGGACTGACGCATAATGACGGCCTATGAAACAGAGTCATCCAGATCTGCCGGAGGGGGAATTCGTATGAGCGAACAGCGAGTTGCAATCGTAACCGGCGCTGCGCGTGGGATCGGCGAGACGACCGCCGAGCGATTGTCGCGTGATGGATTCCGGGTAGTGGTCGCGGATATTGACGAACCGGCTGCCGCAGCGGTGGCCGATCGCATCTCCGGCTCATCCGGCGAAGCTGTCGCTCAGAGCTTCGACGTCACAAGCGAATCCAGTGTTCGCGACATGGTGCAAGCAACACTGGACAGATGGGGTCGTATCGATGCGCTGGTCAACAATGCCGGGGTCGCCGGTCAGGCAGCACCAAGCTGGCAACTTCCAGACGGTGAGTTCGAGCGCGTCCTGGCGATCGACCTGTTCGGTGTTTATTACGGGTGCCGGGCGGTGCTCCCACACATGCTGGATCGGGGCAGCGGCCGGATCGTCAACGTGGCTTCGATTGCCGGCAAAGAGGGAAACCCGAACGCGGTACCCTACTCCTCGGCAAAGTCCGGCGTGCTCGGGTTGACGAAAGCGATCGCCAAAGAGGTCGCCACCACCGATGTTCTGGTCAATGCCGTGACGCCCGCCGTCATCGAAACGCCGTTGCTGGAGCAGGTTACCCAGGAGCACATCGATTACATGGTGTCGAAGATTCCGATGGGACGAGTCGGCAAGACCGAAGAGGTTGCTGCGCTTATCAGCTGGCTCTGCTCGGATGAGTGCTCATTCTCGACCGGTGCGGTGTTCGATATCTCTGGCGGGCGAGCGACGTATTGAGCCTCTATTACCACTGAATAATGATCGGCTGCCATCGGCAGGCGGGTCCGTAGGAACCGCTCATCCGGCCGTGCTAGACTGGTTCCATCAATAAGCAGATAGACCAGAAGATGCGGAAGGGCTCCGATGGCGTCAGCGGGGAGTCAATCACAGCCGTACCCGCCGATGGTTGGCCGGGATTCCGAGCGGGAAGCCGTGCAGGCCAGCCTGGACCAGATCGGTGCCGGGCAAGGTCAGTTGCTGTTGATATCCGGCGAGCCGGGTATCGGTAAGACGCGCCTGGCGGTTGAAGGCGTGGAACACGCTCGCGAACGCGGGATCGTGGCCTACTGGGGACACTGTTTCGAGTGGGCCGGAACGCCGGCCTACTGGCCATGGATCGAGATCCTGCGGGATGTTATTGAATCGCATGATCCCGACGTGCTCCGCAATTGCCTGGACCAGAATGCCCCCTTGATCGCTCAGATTGTTCCCGAGCTCAATGAGATCGTTCCGGACCTGCCGGCGGTCGAGCCAATGAACCCGGAGCAGGCGCGATTCCGGCTGTTCGACGGAGTGACCCGCTTGCTGATGCAGCTGTCCCGAACACAGCCGCTGGTGCTGGTGTTTGAAGACCTGCACTGGGCGGATCCGGCGTCATTGCTGTTGCTGGAGTTTATCTCCCATGAAGTCGCCGATGCGCCGTTGCTGATCATCGCGACTTACCGGGACGTGGAGGTGCGACGGGATCACCCGCTGGCTTCAACGCTCGGGGCACTGGTGCGATCGCGAACAACGCAGCGACTCTCGCTGTCGAGGTTGGAGCGGCTCCACACCGCAGAGCTGATCCAGGAGATCGCCGGGGTCGAGCCATCTGGATCCGCGATCGACAACGTGTACGCCGAAACGGAAGGTAACCCGTTCTTCGCGACAGAGGTTATTCGATTGCTGTCGGCGCAGGGTTATTTCGCGGGAGTGCCGCGGGCCGGGAGTTCGATCTCCAGGTGCTGCAAACGGTTTGCGGGTCAGAGCTGGACGTTGTGCTAAGCGCGCTGGATGAGGCAATCAACTCCCGTATGGTGGAGGAACGCTCCCGGCCCGGCA
>SLMJ01000169.1 GCA_007133615.1 Thermomicrobiaceae bacterium
ACCACACCTGGCTCGACTGGGAACGACAGACTGCCGTGCTTCCCAATTTGCTGAAAAGCAAGGGCATCATGGTGACCGACGAGCTCCGGCGGGGAATTGAGGCACTTCCGCCTGAGGAATACGAACGCCTGACGTACTTCGAGCGCTGGTCGGCATCGGTGGAGATGCTATTGACCGAAAAGGGCTACCTGACGAACGACGAGATCGACGCGAAGGTCCGGGAACTCGAGGATCGCTGGGAGGCCGGAGAATGACTCGCGGACGATTTGCCCCCGGTGATCAGGTGCTCGTTCGGGATGAGGATCCGCCTCATCACCATCGAACTCCGTGGTACATAAAGGGCCGCATCGGAAAAGTCGACGCTGTCTACGACCCGTGGCCGAATCCGGAAGAGATGGCATTCGGCAAGACAAATGGTCCGAAAATTCCCGTCTACCGGGTCGAGTTCGATCAGAAGGATCTCTGGGACACCTATCAGGGACCGAAACGCGACCGGCTGGTCATCGACATCTTCGAGCACTGGCTGGAGCCGGTTGAAAGGAGCCAGCAATGAGCGATCACGACCATGATCACAGCCACGATCACCAACATGGCCACCCACATCGTCACCCACCTGCCCCGGATATCGAACTCAGCGACCGGGCCAAGCGCAGTCTGGCAATTCAGGAACTGCTGGTGGAGAAGGGAATTATCGGTCAGGATGAGATTCGCCGTCGTGTCGAGGAGCAGCGCGGCTCACCGATGAACGGGGCGAAAGTCGTTGCCAGAGCCTGGGTTGATCCCGAATTCAAAGAACGCCTGCTGACCGACGCCCGTGCGGCCGTCGCTGAAATGGGATTCGAGTTTCCGGACGATACTGGACTGGTCGTGCTGGAAAACACAGAGGACCGGCATCACCTCATCGTCTGCACGCTTTGCTCCTGCTATCCAGGAGCGCTACTGGGACCACCGCCTGACTGGTACAAGAGCTTGCCGTATCGCTCTCGCGCGGTGAACGAGCCACGCAGCGTAATGAGCGAGTTTGGTCTCGAGATTGGCGAAGAGCGCGAGGTGCGGGTGGTCGATAGCACCGCCGAACTGCGCTACATGATCCTGCCAAAGCGTCCGGCAGGCACCGAAGGCATGTCCGAAGAGGAACTTGCGGAACTGGTGCCCCGAGACAGCATGATCGGCGTCGCCGAACCAATGCCACCGGACACGATTCGCGCCTGATCGCTACGGCGCCAGATACGTGAACGGCTCCCAGGGTAGATTCCGGGCGACCCAGTAGATCACAATCACGACCGGAATCAGCCAGGTCCAGGCGCGCAAACTGGTCGGTGCTGGAAGGCGCCGGCCGAAGAACTCGTTGCCCAGGAACGAGATATACACGTATCCGAGTGCAGGCAATGCGAGCACGAGAAGCGGATTGTAACTCATCGCGGCGCTGAAATCTCCGCGAGCCAGCGCGTGAAACGCTCGTGCTGCGCCACATCCAGGGCAGTAGCAGTTCGTCGCCCAGAGAAACGGGCAGGGCGGGATCAGTCGCGTCGTCACCGGATTGACCGCGTAGATGAAGATGCTTCCACCGATCAGCAAGGCGAGTGAACTGATTGCGGGAAACAGTTGGTTGAATCGAGATTGCGTTGTACCGAGATGTGTCTGCATACACTCAACCCGCTTCAACTATCAGGCCGGTGCCTCGCCGGTAAATGCGCCTGTACAGAAGATCGCGATCCAGAACAGAATTGAAACACCGAAGGCCGCAAGCGACCACATCTTCGCCTTGTTCGATGCTTCCTCCGCAGCTGTCGTGTCGCCACTTGCCTTGAATGCATCCACTCGTGAGGCAAACACGATTGCCGGAATGCCCAGCGGTGCGCAACAGCATAGCGTCGCGATGATCGACTGCCAGAGATAGTTCGGGACATCAGCCCCACCACCATACATACCGCCGCCACCTGGCGCCGGTCCGATAGGTGCCTGATCGGACGAACCCGAATCCCACGAGCCAGCCCCTGATTGCTGCGCGATATCCCAGTCGGATGGCTGAGACGGTTCGGGATCTGGCGTCGTCCAGGGGTCCGACCACTCTTCAGGCTCTGGCTCTTCCGGCTCGTCACGTGAATGCGAGGACGATCGGAAGTGGTCCTCCCAGCGCTCCCCGCCAGGCTCCGACGCCGGTCCCCACTCTGTCTCCGCCTCCGAGGCTGGTGATTCATCATCTCCGGACGGCAAAACGTGATCGCATCGGCGACAGCGGAAACTGTTGGAGGCGTTATATGCTCCGCAATTAGGACAATCCATAAGCGCGTCTGATTCTCTCCCCTGCTATCCGGCGTCGTCCGAATCTGGATCGTCACCGGTCCCATCTTCCTCATCCGAATCCGCGTCGGCATCCGGGTTATCATCCTGGTCAGTGCCATTCGATGACTGCTGGCGCCCGAACGCGCGCTGCCGGCGAGCATATTCCTGGAGCCGTTCCTGGACAAGTCGGTGGACCGATCCTTCGGGATAGTCACCGTTGTCGTCTGGCTCTCCGGCCTCCCGCCCGGTCAGCAAAGCTATCCCTTCATCAACGCTGGAGATGGCCCAGATGTGAAACTGTCCCTGATGGATCGCTTCGACGACATCATCGCGGAGCATCAGGTTGTTCACGTTACTTGCCGGAATCATGACCCCTTGCTCACCAGTTAGCCCCTGTTGCCGGCAGGTGTCAAAGAAGCCCTCGACCTTGTCCGTAACGCCTCCGACGGCCTGCACTCGGCCGTATTGATCAACCGATCCTGTCACGGCGATACCCTGTCGTATGGGCAACCCGGAAAGTACTGAAAGCAGCGCATAGAGTTCGGTGGTCGACGCTGAATCACCGTCAACTCCAGAGTACGACTGCTCGAACGTAATCGTCGCTCCGATCGAGAGCGGCGCATTCTGGGCGTATTTGCCGGCGAGATAGCCGGTCAACGTCATGACGCCCTTTGAATGGATCTGGCCCGACATCTTGATCTCGCGCTCAATGCTCTGGATGCCTCGCTGCCCAAGACTGACTCGTGCGGTTATGCGAGACGGCTTGCCGAAACGATGATCGCCAACCCCGAGCACCGCCAGGCCGTTCACCTGGCCAGCTTCCCTACCGTGTGTATCGATCATGATCGTGCCGTCGTCGTAGAGCTCTTTCAGGCGCTCTTCGGCGAGATTCGATCGATACTCCCTCTTCTGGATAGCGGTTTCGACGTGTTCCCGGGCGACAGTATCAGCACTATCCTTCTTCGCCCAGTGGCTGGCTTCGGCCACCACGTTGGAGATATCAAGCAGTCGGGTAGAGAGTTTGCCCTGATGTTCCAGCAACCGGGCGCCATATTCGATCATCCGGGCAACGGCGTCGTTCTGAAAGTGCAGCAGCCCAAAGCGATCGACTTCGCTGCGGATGAACGCCGCATAGTTGCCCATATGGTCTTCGTTCCACTCCATATCCGGAGCAAAATCGGCTTTGACCTTGAACAGTTCGGGGAAATCTTCGTCGCGGTAATAAAGCAGATGGTAGACCAACGGCGTACCGATCAGGACAACCTTGACCGAGAGCGGAATCGGCTCAGGACGAAGCCGTGCAGTCGGCATCGGGCTCATTTGCTCGCCAAGATTCTCGATCTGGATCTCCTGGCAGACCAGGCTCCGCTTGAGCGCTTCCCACGAGAACGGGCTGGTCAGTAGATCAAGCGCTTGAACAACCAGAAATCCACCGTTCGCCTGGTGCAGCGCGCCCGGACGAATCTGCCGAAAGTCAGTCACCATGGAACCCATTGCCGCGCGGTAGTCCACCCGGCCAATCAGGTTGTAGTAACTCGGGTTTCGCTCGCGGACGATTGGCGCTCCCTGAACATTACTGTTATCGATGAACACGTTAACCTGATAACGCGACAGGCGGTCTTCGGATGTTTGCTGCTGCATTCCAGGCATCATGGGCATCTGCTGTTGCTGCTGATCCGGGCGGAAATCCTGCAGGTGCTCTGGAATATCGTTCTGTACCTCGCCGAGATACGTCAGCACCTCTTCATGCTCGGCATACCGCTCCCGCAATTCGTCGAACAGCGGTCCAACCGCGAACAGCGCAACCTCCCGCTCCAGCTCACGCAGCCGTTCGAAGGCCTGCTTCTCGAGCTGCCGGATCTCACGAACGGTTGATGAAATCTGCCGCTGGATCTCCTGGTTGTTCCGTTCGTATTCTTTGCGCGTTTCTTCGGACAGCTGCTGGAACTGGTCAGGCGGAAGCGGTTCCCCATCCTTGATCGGAATCGTCGCAATGCCCGCCTGCGTCATCTGCAGGGCAAAACCACGCTCGGTCGCAAACGTGTGAAGCTCCCGATTCAGTTGCTCGCGACGCTGGTGAATCTCGGAGAGAGCCGACTGCTGGCGCTGCTCGTAATCTTCGCTGTCGAAGGCGCGAGGGATGTCTCTCTTTGCGGACTGGATGAACTCCTCCATGTCCCGGGCAAGCTGGGTCCCCATGCCCGCCGGCAGGGATATCGCGCGGGGCCGTTCTGGCTGGCTGAAGTTGTGAACATAGACCCAGTCTGGTGGGGTTTCGACTTCCGGCGCGAAATCCTCCAGAAACGAGCCGATCGTCGACTCACGCCCCGAACCCGGCGCCCCGACGACAAACAGGTTGTAACCTGGGACGTCAATATCCATTCCGAACTCGATCGCATCAACCGCACGGGGTTGCCCGATCGTGCCGGACAGCGGATCGAGGTCGGCCGTGGTCCTGAACGGTAAGCTCTGCGGGTCCACCCGTCTTCGCACTTGCTCTGCGGTAAGCGCCAGGTGATCAAGGTTGGAAGTCATAGGCGATGTCCACCGTTTCATTCAGCGTGTGACGTTGGAGGTTCAGCTGGCATCTGGCCGTCTATCGATCTGAAGCACCAGTGCGACGTTCCCATCCCTCATCGAACAGCGGCAGGAAGTTCTTCTCGTTGTAGGGATGCTCCGCCGCGACGTCCAGATTGAGATCCAGTCCCAGTCCCGGGCGATCCGGAATCTGCAGGTATCCGTCAACTACCTTCACCGGATGATCGACAAGGTCGGCTTCCCATTCCACATTGAACTCGTCGAAAAGTTCGGCGACGTAGGTGTTTGGGCTCGACGCGTTGATATGCGTTGTAATCGCCGTCGCAACCGGACCCTGCGCCTGATGCGGAGCGCTCTGGGCGTAGAAGGCATCGGCCATCCCGACAACCTTGCGGCAGTTCCAGAGCCCTCCAAGGTTCAAGGGTTCCGGCTGCACGATATGCACCGCATTATGGGAGAAGAGCTCAGCAAACTGGTGTGTCGACGAGAAGCTTTCACCCGTTGCAATCGGCACTGGCGAGTTCCGGGCAACCTCAACTACCGCGTCGATGTTCATGTGGTGCGTCGGCTCTTCGAACCATCCCGGTTTGAACGGTGCGATCCGCTCGGCAATCTGCAGCGCCTCGCTCACCGTGAACCGGCAATGGCCTTCGATGAACAGGTCTATGTCCGGTCCGACTGCTTCGCGAACAGCCTCGATGATCGCGATCGAGAGATCCCGGTCCTTCGGATCCATGATGCGATGGGAGGAACCGAATGGATCGAACTTCATCGCGGTATAGCCGCGGGAAACCACAGCCTTCGCCTGTTCGGCAACCGTCTCCGGATCTCGATCCCCCCGGTACCAGCCATTGGCGTAAACGCGCAGCGATTCGTGGTACCGACCGCCGATGAGATTGTAGACGGGCTGGTTGACCGCCTTGCCGATGATGTCCCAGCAAGCAGTCTCGATCGCGCAGACCGCGGCCCCGTGAATCTGGCCGCCCTCGGAGTAGACATCCCGGGTCATGCGCTGGACGATCGTTTCGATCTGAAACGGATCCATCCCGATATAGCGCTGCTTCAGTTCGTAAACAGCTGCTTCGACCGTCTTCGCGAAGGCATTCAGCGTCCCTTCGCCGATCCCGTGAATGCCCTCGTCGGTCTCCAGACGGACGAACATCCAGTTTTTCCAGGGGTTGCCGACGATGATCGTCTGCACGTCGGTAATACGCATCCCGGATCCTTTCGGTTATTCGATGCCCGCAAGCGTTCGGCTCTCCGTATCTTCGCCGTTCATCTCGCTCGGGGCAACCCGTTTGAACGACGCTCAACCTCGCCCATAAACAGAAAAACACTGCTACACTGCCTGCATCGCAAAATCAGAGAGACTTTCGTGGCCTGATCCGGCCTGAAAGGTATCGGAAAAGTGAAGATCACTGACCTCAAGTGTGCAGTTATCGGAAATCATCCGGTGATCCGGGTTGTCACCGATGAGGGAATCGACGGCTGGGGACAGGCGGAGTCGCCCAAACCGTACCTCAAACCGTTCGTTATGCATTTCCGCGATCAACTGATCGGCGCAGACCCCACCCTCGTCGAGAAGACGATGCTCCGGATTCGCCAGCGTGGTGGTTTCAAGCCGTACGGCAGCGCGGTCAGTGCCATCGAGATGGCACTCTGGGATATCGCCGGCAAGGCGTCCGGTCTGCCGGTACACAAGCTTCTCGGCGGGAAAGTGCGCGACAGGATCACTGTCTACAACGGTGGTGTGCGATTCGACATCCCGGAACATACCCCTGAAGCCTACGCCGAGAACATGAAGAAGATGAAGGCGAGCAAGGAAGG
>SLMJ01000385.1 GCA_007133615.1 Thermomicrobiaceae bacterium
TCGCACCTGCCGTTGCCGGCTACCCTGACGCCTTGATCACATCCGCGTTGCGGAACCGGTACAGCCCGAGCGCAATGAACGCTGCGCTCCAGACAACGATGCTGACAACCATCCCGACCACCTCGGCATCGGAAAATACCGGGCCCGCAGGCTGGTTGAGCTGGATCATTCCGTTGATTCCATAGGTCGGCATCAGACGACTGACCCACTCGCCAACCGTTCCAACCTGCGCGATCAGGGTAACGACCAGGTCACCAACAAAATACCCGGCAATTGCTATTCCGCTGCCGATCGCAAACGAGCTGAAGGCGAGTGCGAGCATTCCACCGATCAGCGCCCAGACCGCAACCGAGATTGCCGAACGAGCGGTGACGATCAGCAACTCTCTGAGAACATCGCCGGTGAGGACGCCGCCGATGTCTGACGTACCCTCGAGGACCAGTTCGGCGCCGATCGACCCGGCGAGCACGATCACCATTCCGGCGATCGTCGCCAGCACCGACATCACGGAGATCATGATCAGTTTGGCGATCACGAGCTGCGTACGCCCGGCCCGCATCATCAGCATCATTCGAATGGTTGCCCAGCCGAACTCACTGCCGTAGATCCCGGCAGCGAAGATGATCATTATGACGGCACCGACACCGACGACAAGTGAGGAACCGAACCCGAGTCCATCCGCCAAAAGGAGGAACTCCTCCATGCCGGCCATCTCCTGGCCTTCCACGTCCTGTACCTCGGTGACGAAGGTAGCCAACGTCAACACGGTATACATGAATCCCATGAATCCGAAGAAGATGATTCCCAGGATCCAGGTCATCGGCCGGCGAATCGCCTTGGTGAACTCCAGCCGGATCAGCGTGCCCAGACTAGCCATCTTCGCCCTCCGATCCGGAAGGTTGACCGGTCAGCTCCAGAAAGCGCTCTTCGAGCTGCGCTTCGCGATGACGGAGCTGGCTGACAGCAAACCCGGACTGCACCAGATAGCGATTGATGTCTGCCGAGTTCTCTCGGGGTGCTTCGACGACGACCCAACCGTTCTCGATCTCGGCCGATTCCAGATCGGAACGCTGGGTAAGCGCTTGCCTGGCTTCATCCGGCCGGTCGACCTCGATCAATAGCTGATCGGTCCCGGCCAGGATTTCGTCCATCCGACCATGAGCAACGAGCTTCCCGCGCGCGATAATCGCGACATCAGTGCAGACTTCCTGGATCTCGGAGAGAATGTGACTGGAGACAAATACGGTGTGCCCGGTGCTGGAAAGCCGGCGAATGAGGTGACGAATCTCGCGTTGGCCTGCCGGGTCCAGCCCGCTGGTCGGTTCATCGAGGATGATCACCTCGGGATCACAGATGATCGCTGCCGCGATGCCGATCCGCTGTTTCATGCCGGTCGAGTAGCCACCAAACTTGGCGTCGGCGCGTTCACCCATACCAACCAGTTCAACAATCTCGTTGATTCGCCCGGAATCGTCGATTCCAGCCTGCCTGGCGAAGATTTCCAGGTTCATCCGGCCGCTCAGATAGGGGTAGAACGCCGGGCGCTCAACCATCGCGCCAACATTCTGCAGAACATGGCCCCAATGCGTGCGGACATCCCAGCCAAGCACCCGGGCGGTCCCGCTGGTCGGCGGAACCAGGCCGAGCGCCATGCCGATCGTCGTCGTCTTGCCGGCGCCATTAGGACCGAGGAAGCCGCAAATCGACCCGCGCGGAACACTGAACGTGAGATCGTCCACGGCGATGTGCTCACCGAAGCTTTTGGTCAATCCGTCAAACTCGAGCGCCGGAACGTCCGTGTCTCTTGTCCCTGTTGCTGGCTCTGTGACAGCCACACCACTGCTCATCGACTACTCCGAGTTCATCGAGCGAACACCGTTTCCGGAAGTCGATTCTATGACGAGCAGCCGAAATCGTAACCTGTCCAGTTGGACACGGTTTACCTGTCTTGCCGTACCAACGCGGGGTCAGATTGCAACAACTAATCAGGATCCGGCAGCCAGCGTATCCATCCGCCGGAAGGTGACAAAGGATGCAATCGCCAGCAGAATCAGCCAGCCAATGATGTTGGTGATGATCCACACCCAGTCGCTGGTTGCGTATTGAGGTGGGGTCAGCGCATTCAATTGCGTTAACGCATCGACTCCGGCGTTCGGCAACGTCCGGCTCAGCCAGGTGCCAACCTCGCCGAGACCGCCTAGCATTCCGCCGAGCTGTCCCCCGAGAAATAGCAGCGCCAGCGAAGCACCAATCCCGGCAGCGAGCGACCGGCTCACCAGGGTAATCGTCGCCGCAACAGCGGCCCAGAGCAGGACACCGATCATCGCGCGGGCGGTGAGGATTACGGCATCTCCAATGAAGCCAATCGTGAGCCAGGACGACAACGCGATCCCCTCACCAACTGCCAGAGCCGTCACCAGCGATCCGAGGATCGAAAGCAACAGGCCGGCAATCATCCCCAGCAACCCCATTGTCACCAGCGCGAGCATCTTCGCAATCAGAATCGGCGTCCGGCCAGCGCCCATCATCAGCATCGTTCTGATCGTTCCCCAGGAAAGATCACTGCCAACCATTCCGGCCGCCAGGATGATGACCATTGCCGTCACAATCAACTGCACCAGTCCGATGCCCATGTAGAGACCGTCCGGCAGGATCAGCGATTCCTGCAGCGTCCCACCCATCGCCGGATCTGCCTCGACTTCGACTCCCACACTGTCCGGAGCCAGGAGCGTCGCGATCAAGGTCGCATAGATGAGGACGATCGCAGCAGCGAGAATGATCCCGAGGGTCCAGGTCATCGGCCGCTTGAACATCTTCCAGAGTTCCCCGATATAGAGCCGGTCAAGCGGTGTCATGTGCCCCTCCAGTGCCCCGATCGGTCCCGGTCAACGTAAGGAATTGATCTTCCAGGCGACGCTGGCGCGGTCGAAGTTCCGTCACTTCGAATCCCGCTTCGATGAGTTTGCGGTTGATCAGGCCGGCATTATCGGCGTCAGTTCGAACGACAACGAGGTCGTCCACCAGTTCGACTTTCGTAACATCAGGCAACTGCTCGAGAAACGGTCCGGCGTCCTCGGGGCGATCAATTCGCAGTTCGAGGGAGTCGCCGGAATGCAGAACATCTTCCATGCGACCCTGCGCGATCAGCCGACCATTGTTGATAATGGCAACATCGGTGCAGATCTCCTGAACTTCGTAGAGCAGGTGACTGGAGAGAATGACGGTTCTCCCGGACTTCGCCAGGCGGCGGATCAACGCCCGGATTTCTCGCTGACCAGCCGGATCCAGTCCATTCGTCGGCTCATCCAGAATCACGAGATCCGGATCGCGCAGAAGCGCAGTCGCAATTCCAAGTCGCTGCTTCATCCCGGTCGAGTAGCTACCGAACTTTGCATCCGCTCGCTGAAGGAGGTCGACTTCAGCCAGTGAGGACTCGACTCGTTCCAGATTGTCGATGCCTGCCAGATAGGCCCAGAGCCGGAGATTATCTCGACCACTCAGATACGGATAGAGAGCCGGCTTTTCAACCATCGCGCCTGTGCGCTGCAACGCTTCCGGAAGATGAGTGCGGATGTCATGGCCGAGGATTCGCGCTGTTCCGGACGTCGCCGGAATCAACCCGAGCATGACGCCCAGCGTGGTCGTCTTGCCAGCACCGTTGGGCCCGAGAAATCCGTAGATCGAACCACGAGGCACATCGAATGACACAGAATCGACGGCAGTGAAGGCGCCAAATCGTTTGGTCAGATTCCGAACCTCGATCGCCGACTCCTGCTGGTTGTTTTGCCGGCCGAGCGCAAGAATCTGCTCTGACTGATTCCTGTCCCCATTGATCGCTGTTGCCATGCCTGCCTCCGGTGGACTGGTCGCACACACATTGAAAAGGGCGACGATCGCCCCTCTTCTACCAGCCTATGGTGACGAGCGTTTCAGAATGAGCAGCAGAGCGGACGCGGTGTAACGAAATCGTGTCAGGTTGACTCCGGTGGCGGGTGGCCGGGGAGTTTCAGGCGGGGATCCGGCTCGGCGTCGTACCTCGGGGTGTCCTCGGCGATCTCCACCAGTCCGTCACGGGCGAGACCATCGACGACGCTTCTCAGCCAGTCTGTGTGTTCCTGAGCATAGTTGTCGATCACTCTGGGACCGAGTTCGGTCAGGGTGATCTCACCGTTCGAGGCATCCGTCGACTGCAGCACCCTGAGCACCTGGCCGCGGTAGTAGCGGTTCGATCCTTCGAAGGCTTCCTCCTGCTTGCGGCGGAATCCGGTCCGCTGAAGTTCGGCCACGACGGTCTGGATCTCCGGGAATGCCGCGCAGTGTTGCTGTAGCGGGCAGGTCAGGCAGGCCGGCTTGCGCGCCGTACACTGCAACGCCCCGAACTCGATCAGTGTCTGCCCCCATTCCCAGCCGTGGCCCGCTGGTACGATGTTCGAGACGATCCCCTGCATCTGGCGACGAGTTCGGGCCTGCTCCGGAACTTCCGGGCCGATCAGCACGCGATGCAGCAAGCGGTTGATGTTGGTATCGAGGAATCCGACATCCTGCTCGAAGGCAAAACAGGCAATCGCTCCGGCGGTATACGGGCCGATTCCGGGAAGTCTCTCGAGCGCATCAACGTACGCCGGAAACTCACCGCCGTACTGCTCGACAACGGCAGTGGCTGCACGTTGCAGATTGACGGCGCGCCGGTTGTAGCCGAGTCCGGACCAGAGCCGGATGACCTCGCTGGTTGGTGCCTGGGCAAGCGCTTCGACATCTGGAAACGCTTCCAGGAAGGCATGGTACTTCGGGATCACGCGATCGACCTGCGTCTGCTGGAGCATCACCTCTGAAACGAGAATCCGATACGGATCTCGAGTGTGCCGCCAGGGAAGATCCCGGGCATTCTGTCGATACCAGTCAAGCAGGATTTGTTGAACTTCCGAGAGGTTCTGCGGGATGTCCCGATCATGCTCCGTCATGGATCGATTGTAGCAGGCGCGGAATTGAGCCCGACGGCACCCCGCAGGTGGTGTACGATGCCTCCAACTGAGTCTGGAGAGGATCGACCATGACAAAACTGCGAGCGGGCCTGATCGGCACCGGTACGATCGCCCACAGCGCCCATCTGCCGGCAATGCGCTATCTCCGCCACGACATCGAACTCGTCGCCGTTGCGGACATCAGGGCGGAAGCAGCCGAGGCGGCGGTGCATGAATATGGTGCGGAAACCTGGTACTCGGACTACCGGGAACTACTGGAACGCGACGACATCGACTTCGTCGACATCTGCACACCGGAGTTCCTGCACTGCGAGCAGGTTGTTGCCGCAGCAAAAGCGGGAAAGCACATCCTGTGTGAAAAGCCGATGGCCGCATCAGTCGCCGAGGCGGACGAGATGATCAAGGCTGCCAGGGATGCTGGTGTGATGCTGATGATCGGGCACAGCCGCCGGTTTACCGATCGCTATCGGAACACATGGGCTGCCATCGCCGAGGGACAGATCGGCAACGTCCAGCTGGTCCGGGAGAACGAGCGACGACCTGTGGCGATGTATTCGGCGCTCGATCTCAACACCGGATACTGGACACCTGACGGGGAACGGCCGTGGATTGCCGATCCAGAATACACGCGTGGCGCCGCGCTGACGAATGCTGTCCACGAAATGGACCTGGCGAGATGGTTCGCTGGATCCGATGCAGATTCGGTGCAGGCAGAATCTCGCATTGCCGGAGAGAACGTCGAGGTCGCGGACTTCCTCTCCTACACAATATCGTTCAAGAACGGAGCGATCGGCGCGGCAGAGATCGTCAACAACCTTCCACGGGCCTATCCCTACTTCCACATGCTGGAGATCTTCGGCGATAAGGGCTATGCCAAAGCGCAGGACCCGGCCCAATCCCCTTACGAGATCTGGCGCGAGTCCGGCATGAGCTTCCCGGCCAACTTCGATCAGTTGCTTCATATCGATAACGCCTACATCAGGGAGATTGGCTGGTTCGTCCGGGCGATCCAGTTCGACGCGCCGCCGCCACTCGATCCCTGGGATGCCCGCCAGGCCCTGGCGCTCTCGCTCGCAGCCGTGAAATCGAGTGAATCCGGCCGGCGAGTCTACCTCTCGGAGATGGAACCTGACGGAGGTGCCGCGTGAGCAATGAACCAAACCTGGTCATCGCCGGTGACAACGATCTGGCATCGGAAACAGCCCGACACGCCATCTCCGCTGGAATGGCCGATCCGGTGTATCTCTGGAGAACGACGGACGATCCGCTGGTCAGCCAGGCGCCGGTGGTGATTCTCGCCGATCCGCCCGAACGGCTCGGATTCGCCCGCATGGCTCTGGATGCTGGCAATCAGGTCGTCAGCTTGCCGATAACCGACGCGGATCAGCAAATCGACGATGCGGTCACCGCAGGACGCTGTTCGCTTGTCAGCCGTCTGCATGGTCTACCGACCATGTCAAGGCTGGCCGCGGACTGCAGAAGTGGCAGCTACGGCCGTCGATACGGAGTCTTCGCGGCACACCGGATTCCGGTTAACTTCGCCAGCGAACTCGAGGACGCGCTATTTAACCTGCTGGTCTATGTTGCGTCACTGATCGATAGCCCGCTTGTCAGAGTAAGTGCGACGACTTCAGAACTGGGAGGTCAGACGACTGCGGCATGGTTCATCATTGCCCGATTTGCTGACGACACAATCGCAACGATCGAGGTAACTGCGATCCTGCCGGATTCCGATCAGCCCAATGGCGAGCTTGTCGTTGAGGTAACCGGATCAGACGCGGTTCTGCGGGCAGAGCCCGAGCGACAGTCAGTGATGGTCAATGGTAGCAATGGGCTGCGGAAGTTCCCCTGGTACGCTGAGCCCCCGGAATTCCTGCTGGCGCAAGCACTGACAATGCTTCAGGACAAGCGGGTAGAGTCGCACGTTTCGGCCATGCGGCTTCTCCAGCGCAGTGGCGACGCAGCAGTCTCTGATCAGGCGGTATCGACGCTTCCCTGAGTAGAACCGCTAGGCACTGACACGATTTCGACATACAACGTCCGGCATTCTCGCGTATTCAGCGCGCTACAACCCCTATGATCGGATTCAACACTGGTCGCGGGGTATCAGCACGCTGTTCATTCGATACCCGGGATTCAGGATGGAGGTTCATCGTGTCGGTGCGGCAAATGAGTGGAATCGTCGCTCTCACCGTAGTTTCAGTCCTCCTCTACAGCACGCTGGTACGTTCCTGGATGCGAAACTGGGGTGCTTCAGAAGACGTGGTCAAAACGAAACTTGCCGGCGAATCAGCTGCTGTCACCCCGCAATACCAGTCCCGCCGCGCGATCACGATCAACGCGCCTGCAGACGTAGTCTGGCGCTGGCTCATGCAGATTGGACAAGGGCGAGGCGGATTCTACAGCTATGACTGGCTGGAGAATCTGTTCGGTCTCGACATTCATAGCGCAGACCGGATTGTGCCGGAGTTTCAGAACCTCGAGCTGGGAGACTTCGTCGCTGCTGAGCCGAACCATGTCGCGGGCTGGAGAGTAACGGAGATTGACCCGCCGCGGTCTCTCGTTCTGACTGTCAGCATTGAACAACCTGCATCGACTGATGCGCCCCCTTTGGATCCGAACGCATTCTCCGGTGTATGGATCTTTCAGCTGAACACGATCGACAAGTCGTCCTGCCGCCTGATCGCGGACTTCAGTGCTGATTTCGAGTCTGGCCCATTGCCGGCAGCCCTACCTGCATTACTGCTCGAGCCTGTCCACTTCATCATGGAACGAAAGATGTTGATCGGCCTCAAGGAACGTGCCGAGCGGTCTTTCAGTGCCAACGCGGCGGGATGATGGTTCGAGGTAGCCGTGTTCAGCGAACGAGAGACGACTTCCTCGAAGGAGAACCGGTGTGTTTCAGCGAGCGATGTTCCTCATCGCGTACCTCTGGTACGGGGTGGAGATCGTTCGGGGTACTCGGGGCAGCGACGCGTGACCAGGTAAAAAAAGAACGCGGGATGGTGCAACTACACCGTCCCGCGCCTCTCCTCCTCACGTGCGTGGGCTTGCATCTTCAAGACCTCACGACATCTTAATCTACGTCAGACCCACCTCAGGTGGTTTCATCTCTGAATGTGATTCTCGATTTTTCGCCTGATTTCGGCCTCCAGATCGTCCTGAAGCGCGTCGATCCAGTCGATTCCAGGGGTCTTCTTCAGCCAGGTCAGCTGATGACGGACATACCGATGGGTCGAAAACTTGATCCGTTCGATCATCTCTTCGCGACCGCACTCACCCTGCAGAAAGGGCACAACCTCCTGATACCCGATTGACCGCATGGCGGTACAGTCCGGCGGAACGCCGGCTTCGAGCAATCCGCGAACTTCCTCGACAAGCCCGTGATCAATCATCTGATCAACACGTCGGTCAATCCGCTCGAAGAGCAACTCCCGTTCGATATGCAGTCCGATCTTCAGAATATCCCAGGGGGGAGGCTCCTTCCCCTCGAGATCACTCATTCGCTGTCCGGTCTGATGATGGATCTCCAGCGCCCTGATGACCCGCCGAACGTTCTGCGACGGCGTTCGATCTGCGGCAACCGGATCAATCTCCTGCAGGCGTTCGTGCAGTGCCTCCGAACCATATTCATCGGCAAATGCTTGCATTTCGCCCCGGAAGGCCGGGTCGGGTGGAGCCTCCGGGATGCGCCATCCCTCCAGAACTGCCCGAACATAGAGCGGCGATCCCCCGGCGAGCACCGGCAGCCGCTGTCGGCCGAGTATCTCGTCAACTGCCGCGAACGCATCCCGTTGAAAGAGGGCCAGCGAATAGTCCTCCCGCGGATCGAGAATGTCGATCAGGTGATGCGGCACGGTCGTTTGCTCTTCTGGAGTCGGCTTGGCAGTGCCGATATCGAGCCCTCGGTAAAGGTAACGAGAGTCGATCGAGACGACCTCGCCATCGAACTCCCGGGCGATCATGATGGCGGCATCAGTCTTCCCGGTCGCTGTTGCTCCGAGGACAGCGACGAGCGCCGGGTCAGATTGTGGTGAGCAGTTCAACATCAGTTTAGTATCATTCCAGTTCAGATCCGCTCACCGGTCAGTGAGCCTTAGAGGAGTTTAACGTGCTGCGCTTCATGATCCAGACTCTCAAAGTATCTGCCGTTCTGGTGCTGGCGGTTGCGATCGTCTTTACCAGTCAGCGCGCCCTGTCGCACTACCTTGGTCAGGCAGAGGAGGCACGAGACGCGACTCCGGTGGCGTTTACCGTTCAGAGTGAAGAATCTGCCGAGAGTGTCGGCGAACGGCTTGAAGAACAGGGAATCATCCGGGCCGGCTGGTACTTCGAGCTCCGCATGCGTCTGGGAAGCTCGGACGCCGAGCTCAGCCCCGGCGAGTACGAACTCACACCGGGAATGGCTGTGAGCGAGATCATCGAAGAGATCACCACCACCGGCGCAACTGGCTCCGTTACCGTCCGATTCCAGGAAGGTTGGCGTACCGAGCAGTACGCCGAGCAACTGGTTGAATCCGGATTAATTGAAACCGAAGACGAGTTTCTGAACGCCATAACCGAGATGCAGTGGGACTTCGACTTCCTGGCGGCCCGACCAGCGGACGCGGAACTCGAAGGATATCTCTTCCCGGACACCTACGAGTTCCGGGCGGATGCGACGCCGGAAGAGATTATCGAAACACTGCTGGAAACGTTCGAAACGCGGGTTCCGCCAGAGTTGCAGGAACGTGCCGATGATCTGGGACTCAACTTTCACAACGTGATCACGATTGCATCGATCATTGAACGCGAGGCGGTCATTGCTGAGGAACGCCCCACGATAGCGTCGGTCTTCTATAACCGGCTGGATGAGAACATGCCATTGCAGGCCGATCCAACCGTGCAATACGTGGTGGCTCAGCCGGGCAACTGGTGGCCGGAGATCAGCCAGGACGATATCAACCAGATGGCCGCTCATAACACCTATCAGCGTCCAGGTATCCCGCCGTGGCCGATTGCGAACCCCGGTCTCGCCTCCATCGAGGCGGCCCTGAATCCGGCCGATACCGATCACCTGTTCTTCGTGGCGACCGGCGACGGTTCCGGTGCTCACCGGTTCGCAGAAACGTACGAGGAGCACCAGGAGAACATCGAACGGGCGAGACAGGGCCAGTAGGGAGCAGAAATGAGCCAGAAACGTGTGGGATTGATCGGCAACCCGGTTCAACACAGCCTGTCGCCGGTGTTCCAGCAGGTCGCATTCGACGCCGCCGGGATCAATACCACCTATGAGCTCTGGCAGACCGAAGATGATCAACTCCCCGACGCGATCAATCGCCTGCGTGCGCCGGAGTTTTTCGGCGCCAACGTGACGGTTCCGCACAAACCGGCCGCCTGCGAGCACGTCGACGAGCTCAGCGAGCGCGCCCGCCGGGCCGGAGCACTCAACACAATCATCAACCGCGATGGCCACCTGATCGGCGATAACACAGACATTCCGGGATTCCGGGCGCCACTGGAGCACCGCTCATTTCCGCTCGAGTCGGCTACTGTGGTGGTCCTCGGAGCCGGCGGGGCAGCGCGAGGGGTGGTCGTCTCGCTTCTGGAGGCAGGGTGCCCATCAATCACGGTGGCCAACCGGACAGTCGAGCGAGCCGAGACGCTCCGGGATCAACTCGATCCGGCGATTAACGTTGTCTCACTTGGAGAAGATCTGACCGCGACTCTCCACGATGCGCAAATGCTCGTCAATTCGACCTCTATGGGCTGGAGCGAAGACGATCTGCCGATCAATCGTGATCAACTGGCTCTCCTGCACTCGGGAGCGATTGTCTACGATCTGACATACCGGCAGACTGCATTCCTGCGGATCGCTGCAGCGGCCGGCTTCGAGACGATTGACGGGTTGCCGATGCTGGTCCACCAGGGCGCCGAATCGTTCAGGCTCTGGACAGGCAAGGACGCCCCGATCGATGCCATGTGGGAAGCAGCCGTCGCCGGACGCGCTGAACGTGAGTCCTGACCACGAATCCAGGCAATAACCGGTACCAGAATCCTGCAGAACCTCAACCATCCTGCTGGTAGGCTAGTCCTCGAACGTGAGCACGGTCCACCGACTGGCAGATGAATCGAAGAGGGTAATGGATCTGGAGAACGGGGTTATCTGGCTTGGAATCGCGGGGCTCATTGGCCTCTTCGCCGGCACACTGATCCATATCATCTCGCTGCGGCTTCCCGCCCGCATGCCCGTGTTCGGTTCCTCGATCTGCCATGAGTGCGGCCAGCCCCTGCCTGGATCAGCCCTGATCCCGCTCGTATCCGCCACCTGCCCTTCCTGCGGCACAACAAGCAAGTGGCACAAAATCGCAACCGAGCTTGCCGCAGCGGCTCTCGTTGTTATCGCGCTGATCAGTCACGGAATCACGATTGCCGGCCTCGGCTACGCTATTTTCGTGCTGTTCCTGCTTCAGGTGCTGCGAATCGACTGGCAACACCACCTGATCTATACGACGGTCATCGTGCCCGGATCGACTGTCGCGTTGCTGTTTGCTGCTATCGAATCGCGGGGCGAACTCATCTCGGCAGTGATCGCCGCGGTCGGCGCGGCATTCGTGTTCTGGCTCTTCTACATGCTGGCGATTCTGATCTACCGACGGCGTGCGCTCGGGAGGGGAGACATACTGCTTGCGTTTCTGATCGGTGCAATGGCCAGGACTGATCTCGTGGTACCGGCGCTATTGCTCGGCATGCTCCTTGGCGCACTCGGCGGGCTCTTCCTCATCGTGATCGGCAAGCGAACCCGCCACGACTTCATCCCCTATGGCGCGTATCTCTGCGCCGGAGCGATCATCGTCCTGCTCCTGCCCACCTGATTCGGGCACTGCGGATAAACTTTGTCTCTGTTCGCAACGCTTCCCTGTGGTCACCCCTCCCATCAACAGCACATCGTTCTATCGCTCCAATGTGGCCTGCATTACTGTCTGCGTATCCCGGTTGAGCTTTTCGCATTCGGGCGGAGCCGTGGTATCGCGATTGCGTCAGGCATCTCCATGAAAGTTTCGCAAACCGCTTGACATTGTGTCGGCGGGAGCGTAACCTGACGATTGTTAGGCTGGAGAGGGATCCAGCCTTATAGGGATTGTTTCGTTTTAGAGGGGTTGGGATTATGCGCGTATTCCGTTTGAGCCTCGTTGCCGGCGTTGTCCTGATGCTGGGTGCGATCGTTGTAGCTCCGGCGATGGCGTCGAGTGACGCTGGCAGTGGCGGCGACAGTTCACTGGTTGCTTCTGGCCACGGCAAAGACGGTGGCCACGACGCCGGTGCTGGTAAAGACGGCGGCCACGATGGTGGCTACAACGATGACAACGACAATGGCTACAACAACGATGACAACGGTCACGGTGTTGGCAAGGGCCATGGCGCCGACGTTCCGACCACTGGCGGTGGCGGCAAGGACGGCGGCCACGACGGTGGCTACAACGATGACAACGACAACGGCTGGAACGACGACAACGACAACCATGATGGCGGCGTTGGCAAGGGCCACGGCGCGGATATGCCAACCACCGGTGGTGGCGGGCTTGCCGTGGCGTCCGGGCTCAGCAGCTTGATGCTGTTTGCCGGCCTGATGGCTGCCTTCGGCGTTGTCTGGGCGACTGGCTCGACGATCCTTCGTCGCAGCTAGGCTCAGAACGTCTCAGGATTGAAGCTCCACGGCGAGGTTGCGGAAATCGTAACCTCGCCGTTTTCGCTTTGTTATCGCGGAACTGGTAAAGATTCCCTGCCATGACCGACTCCACACGGCATCGCCAACGTCGACCCTCTGGCACGTCGGCCGGATCTCTCGGCCCGATCATGCTTGTCTGCGCTGTCGTTGGCGTGGTGACGTTCGGCATTGCGTTCGTTTCGCAACAGTTCCTGCTGAACGACAGCCCCACCCGTGCCTCGCAACTCGCCGCCGGTCCTCAACTGCCTGTTGACTCTGACGACGACACCACCGCGGCGTCAACGACGCCCATGAGCATCGACGACGCAGACGACGGGGACAGCTCGGCGCCCGAGCCGATCATGCCGTCCCGACTTCAAGTTCCCAAGATGGACGTCGATGCCCATATCGAACATGTCGGATACACCGACGACGGCCGCATGGATGAGCCAGCTGAATGGGAGGACGTGGCCTGGTTCCAGTACGGCTACTTCCCCGGCGCTCCCGGCAATGCAGTTATCGCGGGACATCTCGATTCGGACACCGGCCCGGCAGTCTTCGCTGGGCTCTACCTGCTCGAACCTGGCGACGAGGTGTCGGTAACGGGCCAGGATGGAGAGGTCCTGACGTTTGTCGTCACCGAGGTCGAGGTTGTCGACGCCGATAACGCCCCGCTCGACCGGATCTTCGGGCCATCCGACACCCCGAAACTCAACCTGATCACCTGCGAGGGCCACTTCGATCCGGAAGAAGAAGATTACGACGAGCGACTGGTCGTTTACACCGAGCTTGTCGACTCCGGAGCCTGACATCGCCCTTCACTCGCTCCTCACCAGACCTTGTGCATTCTGCACAAAGTGATTCGTCAGAAATCGCCGACCCTGTATTTCGCAAATTCCTGATATAACCCTCTTACGCGACACAACAGGTGCCGGGCAGGGGGAAACGCATGGCGCAAACGCAGAACGGCGGGAGGAGCGGTGGAACCGCGTTACTCCTGTGGGTCGTCTTCATCAACGTGGGGTGTGTGGCCACCCTCTGGCCTGTGCTTGCACCCTACGCGCAGTCGCTCGGAGCCGGTGGGGTCGGGATCGGTGTGGTCGTCGGGGCGATCTATGCCACGCGGATCCTGATCGGTCCATGGATCGGTCGACTGGGCGATCGCTATGGCTATCGGGAACTCCTCCTGTTTGGCAACGCACTCTATGTCCTGATTGCGCTGGCGTACTGGGCCGCAGACAGTGTCGTAACGCTTACTGCCGCCCGGTTGCTCCACGGGGTAGGGTCCGCGATCGTGCTGCCAATGGTCATGACCGTTCTCGGACGGCACGCCGCCGGCAAGAGTGGCGCGGCAATGGGGCGGTTCAACCTGGCGCAGTGGATGGGCTACGCGATAGGCCCGCTCGCTGGTGGAGCCCTCGCTGCGCAGTTCCAACCGAGTGCAGTGTTCTTCGCACTGATTCCCGCCGGTGTCATCTCGACCTTCCTGGTGCTCGGTGTCGATCGACGATACACGGCACCTGAAGACTCGAGCAGTGAACAGGCGAAGAAAGAGGCGCCGAAGGATGCTCGAGCCCAGTTGCTGCTCGGGTACAACTTCATCGTCGCGCCGTCGAATCTGATTATCATGTCATTCTTCCCGCTTCTGGCAGATACCCGCGGCTATGGCCCGGTCATAACCGGCGCACTGCTGGCGATCGCGGCATTCGTCACCGCTGCGGCACAGCCGGTCTGGGGACGAATCGCCGATCAAACGAGCGTCAAGCCATTGCTGGTTACCGGCGGAATTGGCGCGGTACTTGGCCTTGCACTGCTCGGGGGCACCGAACCAATCTGGGTTGCCGCGATTGCAATGTTGATCGCCGGGTTCGCGATCGCCGGCCTCGTCGCTGGAACGGCGACCGCGGCGGTGGAACTCGGACGCTCGCGCGGTATGGGGACCTATGTTGCGCTCTTTCATTCGTCCGGCAGCCTGGGCCAGGCGTTGATGCCACTGTTGTACGGAGCCGTTATGGGAATCATCGGCGTGGATGGCCTGCTGATCGCGGTGGGCGTCCTGGTTGTCATGCTCTCCGGAGCATTCGTTCTGGCGTCCACAGTGCTCGCACCGCGCGATGAACCCGATCCGCTCAGTTCTCCGGAGGCTCGGGAATCGAACTAACCGGTTGAAACCTGAAGCAATCCGCACGATACTATGTGCGGCATGAAGCGCGTATCGGTCGTTATCGTCAACTACAACACTCGTGATTTGCTCGAACACTGCCTGCATCGATTGCTGGACAGCCGGCTGGATCGCCCGATGTCGGTTTTCGTGGTTGATAACGGATCACGAGATGGCTCCGCAGATCTGATTCGCGACCACTTCCCCTCAGTTGAACTCATCGCTTCCAGCCGAAATCTCGGTTACGCCGCAGCAAACAACCTGGCGCTCGAACGAATCCACCAGCGATGGCTCGAAGACGGGAAACCGGCTGACAACTGCGCGCTACTTCTGAATACTGATTGCTTCGTTGAGCCGGACAGTCTCCAGGTTACCGCTTCCTTCCTCGATGCAAATCCAGACGCCGGGATCGTTGGCCCGAAACTCGTCCTGCGCGATGGGTCACTCGATCTCGCCTGCCGGAGATCGTTCCCCAGGCCTGTCAACGCCCTCTGGAAACTGACCGGTTTGTCGCTGCTGTTTCCCGATTCTCCGCGCTTTGCCAGCTACAACCTGACGTATCTCGATCCGGATAAAACTGCCGAAGTCGATTCCGTCGTCGGTGCGTTCATGATGGTTCGGCTCGATGCGATCGATGGTGCGGGACTGATGGATGATTCGTTCTTTATGTATGGGGAAGACCTTGACTGGGCATACCGGATCAAGCAACTCGGCTGGCAGACGTTCTACTATCCGGCGACAACCGTGCTACATTACAAGGGAGCAACGAGTTCCCGGCAAAGCACGCGGCTGATCATCGAGTTCTACAGGGCAATGTATCTGTTTCATCGGAAACACTATGCGCAGGACCTGCCAGATGTCGTCAATGCACTTATCACAGCAGGTATCATTGGTCGCGGAATGTTTGCGCTAGTGCGTAATCTGTTTCGTCCAGCATCGGCCCGGAAGGTGGGCTAGCAGGTTGAGCCCGCAAGCGAGTTCGACGCCCGGAGGCACGGGACAATGAGTCGGGGTAGCGTACCGGCAAGATTCGAAAGCGGTGGGACCAGAACTGTTCCCAGAGACGCGGTCAGTCCCAGAGACCATTCGCGTGACCGTCTGGCAAGTTCGGTCTTCCAGGCGAGCCTGTTTCTGGTCGACGCAATCCTGATCACCGCGGGACTCCTGGCAGCCTGGTGGATTCCGGAACGCTTCAACCTCTTCGAACTCCGATCAGACATCAACGTGACTGAACTCGCCTCGGCGATGGGAATCGGCGTCGTGGCCATTCTCGTTACGTTCACAGTCGCCGGAATGTACCGTCTGGGGCGCGGGACGTCGCGCGTCGACGAGTTTTACAAAGTTTGCACGCACCTGACGCTGGGGGCGATCTTCGGCCTGACGGCTGCGGTTCTGATTCTCGGGCCGGACGTGGTCATTTCCCGCCGGGTGATTCTGCTCGGCTGGTTCCTCGCGATCATTGCGGTCGCAACCGGCAGGCTGGCGCACGGATCTCTCGTCGGCACACTCCGCTCCCGCGGTCTGGCCATGCGGCGGCTGCTCATCGTTGGAACCCAGCCCACCGGCAAGCTGCTGCTGGATAACGTGCAGGGCAACCCGCAACTCGGGTACGAGGTGGTTGGATTCCTGACGCACGAGCAGAGCGGTGAAACGCCGCGCGAGTTTGCCGGGATGCCGGTCTACGGAACCACCAATCGCATCGCCGAGGTGGCCCGCCGTCATGAGGTTGATGAAATCATCATCGCGCCGGACGGAGTCGGGCATAACGATCTTCTGGATCTGGTCTACCAGCTGATGGATCAGCCCGTGAATATCAAGATCTATCCGGACACGTTCCGGCTGATTACCAATGACGAACTCAGTATCAGCGACCTTGGCGGGCTGCCGATGGTCTCGGTCCGCAATGTCGGTCTCCGTGCCTGGGACCGCAGCACGAAGCGGGCAATGGACGTCGTGATTAGCGGTATGGTTCTCGTCTTTCTATCTCCGGTGTTTTTGCTCCTGGCCCTGCTGGTCAAACTGGACTCCCGGGGGCCGGTGTTCTTTGTGCAGGAACGCGTCGGGCATGACGGTGTGCCGTTCAACCTGTTGAAGTTCCGCTCGATGCCGGTCAATGCGGAAGACACCACCGGCCCGGTCTTTGCCCGGCCGGATGATCCTCGACCGACCCGGCTCGGCCATTTCATGCGACGTTACTCGCTGGACGAACTGCCGCAATTCATCAACGTCTTTCTCGGGGAAATGAGTGTCGTGGGCCCCAGACCTGAGCGGCCGCATTTCGTGGAGCAATTCCGGCAGACAATTCCGCGCTATATGGCCAGACACCGGGAAAAGGCGGGCATCACCGGTTGGGCACAGGTCAACGGTCTTCGTGGCGATACCTCGATCGAGGAGCGAACTCGGTACGATCTCTACTACGTCGAGAACTGGTCACCATTGTTTGACATAAAAATCATGATCAAGACTCTCATGCTCATCTTCCGGGATCAGAACGCGTATTGATGCAGATCCTTTCAATCAAGATGAGTCAATCTTGAATTATTGACGCATTCTGCTTCTGTCCTGATAATTGCATCGGCGAAACGGACAATTCAGGGGCCTCAGATGAAGATCCGACTCCCGACGGGCAGGTGCGGATGGAATCTGTGTCGTCATTCCCGGGACCGGCGTAACTGTACGTTGCGGAAGGGAATGCAACCACGATGTACGACTACATCATCGTCGGAGCGGGGTCTGCCGGATGCGTGCTCGCTCACCGCTTGACCGAAGATCCGGATGTCTCCGTTCTTCTCCTGGAAGCAGGCGGAGCAGACTCCGCGAAGGAATTGCGAATTCCCGCGGCCGGCCCTGCAAACATCGGTTCCGGGCGTGACTGGGGCTTCCAAACCGAACCGCAACCTCACCTCGACAATGACCGCATCAACTGGCCCCGGGGAAAAGTCCTCGGAGGATCGAGCTCGATCAACTTCATGATCTACATGCGCGGGAACCCGCTGGACTATAACGCGTGGCGCGACGCTGGCTGCCCGGGCTGGGGATATGACGATGTGCTACCGCTGTTCAAGCGCTCGGAGAACCAGCAGCGCGGCGCATCCGAGTTCCACGGGGTCGGCGGCCCACTCGATGTCGGAGATCTTCGCACGGTCAATCCCATGACAGACGCCTTTGTCGAGGCGATGAGTGAGTCCGGAATTCCATACAACCCGGATTTCAACGGGTCCTACCAGAGAGGTGGGGGTTATTATCAGGTCACCCAGAAGAAAGGCAACCGGGCCAGCACGGCGACTGCGTTCCTCGATCCAGTGCGGAAGCGCCCGAACCTCACGGTCCGAACCGATACGCATGTTACTCGAGTATTGATCGAGGACGACACTGCCGTCGGTGTCGAGTTTCTCAACGGTTCGATCCCCGACCAGATCAAGGCATCCACAGAAGTCATCCTCAGTGCTGGTTCAATCAACTCGCCGCAGTTGCTCATGCTGTCGGGAATCGGTCCGGCGGATCACCTGCGCGATCTTAACCTCCCGGTCTATGCTGATCGCCCAGGGGTCGGGCAGAACCTTCATGATCATCTGCTCGCGCCGGTCATTTACGAGAGCGCTGAACCAGTCAGTCTTACCGATGCCGGCACCGCACTGGATCTCGCCTCATATTTCCTGCTCGGACGTGGTCGGCTTACGTCCAGTATTGCCGAGGCAGGAGGGTTCATTCAGTCTAAGGAGGATGCACCGGCGCCGGATATCCAACTCTACTTCGCCCCGGCGTTTTACATGACGCGGGGACATGATCTTCCAGACGGGCACGGGTTCTCAGGCGCGGGCAAGATCCTCAAACCAGCCAGCCGGGGGCAGATTACCCTTCGCTCAAGCAATCCCCTGGATCATCCGGTGCTCGAGCCAAACTACCTGGTTGACGATGCCGATCGCCGGCTTCTGATCGACGCGGTCAAACGAACCCGGGAGGTTCTGAATGCGGCAAGTCTGGACGGGTACCGCGGGCGAGAACTCTGGCCCGGGTCGGACGTGCACTCAGACGAGGAACTCGGCCTCTACATCTGCAAAACCGCTGAGACGGTATTCCATCCAGTTGGCACCTGCCGGATGGGGTCCGATTCCGACACCATGGCTGTGGTTGACCCGGAATTGCGTGTGATCGGAGTGGATCGACTACGGGTCGTCGATGCCTCGATCATGCCCGACATCACGCGCGGGAACACGAACGCCCCGACGATCATGATCGCCGAGAGAGGCGCGGACCTTATACGCCAGGACGCCTGACTGACGCTCAACGAGTATTTCGCCCCTGATCGATGATCCGCTGGATAGGGTAGGGCCGTGGGAAATCGTGCCCCGCCCGGATCTCAAGCAACACCGGGCCATCCGCAGACAGTGCCGCATCCCAGGCATTATCGAGATCTTCCGGCTCGGTAACCCGGATTCCCGTTGCCCCGAACGCTTCGGCGTAGGCAACAAAGTCGACTGCCGGGACTTCGGTTTTGTATGTCCGCCCGAACTCCTGTTTCAGGGAGTAGTAGATCATCCCGATGGTCTGGTCCGCGTGAACGGCGATGACGACGGGCAGGTTCAAGGAGCAAATCGTTCCGAAGTCGTTGGAACCCATCAGAAACGAGGCGTCGCCGACGATCCCGACAATCCGGCGATCCGGACGGGCCAGTGCCGCGCCGAGCACGCCGGGAACGACGTAGCCCATCGCGCCCCAGGATCCCGACTGCAGGTGAGTCAGCGAATTGAATGTTCGGAGTTGCAACGGCGCCCAGATTTTTACGTTGCTAACGTCGCTGACGACGATCGTTTGATCATCCAGCTTCCGGTCCAGGCTCTCCAGGGCCAGTCCGATCGGCCACGGGCGCTGATTCCGGTAGCGATCCAGTTCGACCGTCATTCCAGCCTGAAACAGGCGTTTTGCCTCGGCACATCGTTCGTGAATGTCCGGCCGTTGCGCTCGCTCTGCCGTTGCTTCGGCAATGCGGCCAAGCGTTCCCGCCAGTGCAGCACGTGAATCAGCCGCAGCGTCTGACTCAGAAGGATCATCTACACAATCCACGACGATGAATCGCTCACCGAGCCTTCGGGAGAGACCGATCTCGGATTCCGTGCCACGCCGGACACCGATCCCGAGCACCAGATCCGCTTCGTCGAACGTCTGCTCCACGAACTCGTTACTGTTGCCGTCCCGCCAGAGCCCGAGCGACAGCGGATGCACCGTCGGCATCGCCCCATGCGAATCCCAGACATGAATCACAGGTGCCTGCAGGTGCTCGGCCAACGCCACGAGTTCATCACTGACCTCCGGCCAGAAGGCGTTCTTACCGGCGACGATCGCGACGGAGCCCGCCTGATCAATCCGGTCGATGACTCCATCCAGTCCGGAAACAGCAACCTCGTCATCGCTCGACACTCCTCCGGTGATTTGCTCGACCGGCCCGGATGTGAGTGCGCTGACCGCAATCTCAACATGTACTGGTCCGGGGCGGCCAGTGGTCGCGATTCGAAACGCTTGCTGCAGGGTTTCGGCAATTCTGTTCGCTTCTTCAACGCGCACAGACCACTTGGTCACTGGCTCGAACGTCTTCTGCAGGAAATGCGGATCATCAACGCCGTGGAAGGCCTCTTTCGATGCGTCCTGTGCAACACCACCGGAAATGTGAACCATCGGAACGCCGGCAGCATACGCACCGGCTACCCCTGAAAGGCTGTTCGTTGCCCCGGGTCCGGCCGTCACCAGGACCACGCCAGGCTTCCCGGAGGTTCGGGCGTAGAGCTCGGCTGCGATCGATGCGTTGTTCTCGTGCATCACGCTGACGACATTGATATCGGGCGCATCGGACAACGCATCGTACAGATAGATGACGTGGTCGCCATCGAGTCCGAAGATGGTATCCACGCCGTGTTGCCGAAGTGTTTCGATGGTAAGCTGCGCCGGTGAATAGCTCATGAGTGCACGCCCCTCTTCGACTGCCGTGTCGTATCCCGCGAGCCAGTATACGGGTAACAGTCAGCTAGCGGGGGCCCGTTGCCCGTTTTCCCGGGCCTGATCGCCCAGATTGCACCACTGCGCCATTCGAGCAGGTGATATCTTCGAACGATTCAGGATGAGGGGAAGCGCCGCGGCTATCGGACGGTAACGGGCATAGGTTCGGTTCTCGCACGGAATGAAATCGGTCATCATTTTCGCTTTTGTCTCATTAGTGGTCGGCCCGTAATCGATCCGCTGCAGGCGATGCTCAAGCGCGTACTCGACGCTGGCGACGATGATGTTCTCATACGCGTGATATGTCGATTTCCGGGCCCGATCAAACGCTCCAGACTGGCAGGCAAGACCATGCCCCGAATGACAGAATGACTGATGCCCGACGTATACGCCGTCAAGCAACGCCACAACGTGAACATTGCTTGCATCGTCGCTCGACATCCCGGCGCCAGCCATATCGAGGTAGTTATCCTGATACGGGGTTCGAATAGCTATCGTCAGCGTGTCAAATGCCTGGAGCGCCGCTTCTCGAAGCTCGTCGGGCAACACCCCCTTGATTATCCGAATCTCTCCGCCCTTGTTGCGAAACTTCTTGAGTTTTCGGGGGAGATTCTTGCCGCGTCCGGTATAGTCCTCAACCGAACCGATGCCCATGAGATCGATCACGCCGTTATCAACGAAGGGAGACTTCACCGCACCTGGCAGGGAAACAGAATCACGGAACTCGACAACCGTCCCGAACAGGTACTGCCGAAGCAGGAAACGAGCAGCGCGTTCGACGAATAGTTCCCGATCATTGCAATCGACCACGAACCCCGGGTTTGCAAAATGGTCGACTGTTACGCCGTATCGTAGCCAGACAAACATCGGCGTCGCCGGAATGTCCATCAGCGTTGAATACGGTGGATCGAAGAAACACTCACCGGTTCTCCGGCATTCATAAATGAACGCGATCCCGACTAACCCGCTCACGTCAA
>SLMJ01000312.1 GCA_007133615.1 Thermomicrobiaceae bacterium
ACTCCCGCGCCCCGAATAACCGAGTTGACAACATCGCCCGCATCATCTGACTGCTGGATGTCGACGCTGGAATACCCTGCCTCGGTCAGCGCATCGCGAGTGCGCCCGGCAAGACCATCAACAAACGTCCCGTTTTCAACCAGGATGTCCGCATCATAATCGATGAGCTCGTCGGCATCCATTTCCTGCTCGGGGAAGATCTCTGCCATCTGATCGTGGATGCAGTCCCAATCCGGGATAAGGTAGTATCCGCCAACCCAGGATTCTGTTGTGCACTCGATGATGCTGTAACTCTCGATGTCGTCGTTATCGATGTCGTTTGCCATACGGGCAAGAGCCAGCGACTGCCGCATCGAGAGGTCGGTTCGGAAATTCTCTTCGACATCACGCAACAGGCTGCGGACCTGCGTAATCAGATTCAGCCGAACCCCTTGCTGACGCATGGCGCGAAGAACCTGCTGCTGTCTATGCCCACGAGCGAAATCATTGTCGTCGTAGCGTGTTCGAACGTACTCGAGTGCCCGTTCGCCCTCCATATGCTGCACGCCAGTCGGGAAGTAGACACGGGTCCATTCGTAATTGTCATCCTTGATGACGGCAGGGTTGTCGATCACGACCCCACCGATCCTGTCGACGATGTTAATGAACCCGACGAAATCGACCTCGGCGTAGTAATGAATATCGATTTCAAAGTGGTATTCAACGACTGCCCGGGTGAGTGCCCGGCCTCCGTGAGCGTACGCAGCGTTGATCTTCTCTTCGCCAAGGTCAGGGATGTTCACCTGAAGGTCGCGGGGAATCGACATCATCCCCACTTCTTCGGTTTCAGGGTCGATGGTCACGATGATGATCGTGTCTGAACGGGCGGTTTCGCCTTCTTCGCGGCTGTCCACGCCATAGAGCGCGATGTTGATGCGCTCGCTGCCATCCCAATCGGGAAGGTCTTCGCTCTCATCATCGAAGTCATCGTCTTCGAAGCCCTGACCGGTACCGTCCGGTTCTCGAGTCACGATGACCGGGGTACCTTCCGGGTTTTCTTCGATCTGCATGATGGGATCGGCATCCTGAAAGACCTGATCCGCCGTGCGCTGCATCTGGATCAGGATCGGAACAACGACGATCGCCGCGAGCAGGACCAGCGACAGACCGACGGCCATCAACCCCAGGCGGAGTGGTGTCCAGCGCTTACGAGGTTGGCTGTCTTCAACGGCGGGGAACTGTTCCGACAGCCGGGGCTGGTACTTTTGTGACTGTACCGGTCGCCCGGTTACCGGCGCTGCCCGCGCCTGACGAGCCCGGCGCACTTCATCAGCGCGAAGCCGTCGTCCACGGTGCGGAGACGAACCCGAGCGACCCTCATTGGGATTGCGGCTCATGAACTCCACTCTCGAGCATGCGAGTCGGGGGCGGCGGTCTCCCAGTTATCGACAATTTGGCACGTATCACCCGACGCGGGATTATAGCATTTGATCTTGAGCATTCTCGTATGCCTTGCTGTGCTTGACGTTGTTCCTCGATGGCCAGCATACTGAGCCCTCGGTGCGGCTCACACTGTATCAAACGCGGGAGCGCCTTCGCCGCCCGAAGCCGGGATTATATCCAACGTGCAACAGAGGTGCTGACTCGGCTCCCGAACCGCTCCCTCACTCGTAGAACGCGCCACGACGCGACGTGTTACAGATTGACCCAGACCAGACAGGAGCAGGCCAGACATGATTCTCTCCGACGGAGATATACGTGCCGCACTCGAATCCGGACAGATTCAACTCGATCCACTTCCGGATCTTACCTCTCACCTTGGATCATGCTCGATAGATTGCCGTCTTGGCAATACCTTTATGGTATTCGAATACTCTCGACATTCCTATATCGATCCCCGGCATCCCCAGTCTATCGGCGATGCGATGCGAACGATCGAGATCGATGACGGTGACGCGTTCATGATGCAGCCGGGCGACTTTGCCCTGGCGTCAACGATGGAATCGCTCACACTGCCGGATAATCTGCTGGCGCGCCTGGAGGGCCGCAGCAGTATCGCCCGGCTGGGAATCACCGTTCACAGCACCGCTGCGGTCTTCGAGCCCGGCTGGGAAGGTACAGCGACGATGGAGCTCTCCAATCTGGGCCGGATGGCAGTCGCGCTCTACCCGGGCATGCGGATCTGCTCGTTCACGTTCCAGCAGCTGCTCAATCCAGCGCAGGTGCCGTATTCACGAAAAGAGAACGCGAAATACGCCGGCCAGCATGATCCGAGAGCGAGCCGGCTGGCTGAAGAAGTTGCCGCGATTCAGCGAAAATCGTCGTAATCCGTTAGCTGCTGCCTGCCGCCAACCGGCGCGATGCCGCATAGCCGGCAACCGCTGCGATCAGGCCGAGAACCAGCTGGCCCCCGCTGTTGAGCAAAAGCGCCAGGTAGCGATCGCCCCGCAGGAGTTCCAGATTCTCGTAGGAGAAGAAGGAAAAGGTAGTGAATCCTCCGAGCAGGCCGACCGCGAGGAAGAGCCGAATTTGTGCGCCAAGCGCGCCTCGCTCGGAGATCCCGACGACAAACCCCAGCACCAGTGAACCGGCAACGTTCGCGACGAACGTTCCCCAGGGGAGCGCTCCGTCATCGACTCCACCGAGCCAGAGCAGGACGAGATAGCGGCCGACCGCCCCGACCGCGCCTCCGGCTGCAACGCTGAAGACCTGCATCCACACTCAGATCACCGCCAACCCAAGCACATAGCCGAGTGCAGCAGCCGCCAGACCGGCGACGATCTGTCCGATTGCGTTCTGAAGAAACCAGCCGTAGCGCCTATTCTCCAGCAGCTTCATGTTTTCGATGCTGAACGTGGAAAAGGTCGTGTAGCCGCCAAGGATGCCGGCAACGAAGAAGGCCAGGAGGGGGTCGCTGAATTCGAGGGAGTCGAAGACCGCGAAGACGATCCCGAGGAGAAACGAACCGCTCAGGTTGACGACGCTGGTGCCCCACGGATAGCCACTGTGACTACTCCGCTGGATACCGGCGGAGATGAGATGACGAGCCACCGAACCGAGTGCTCCGCCGAGTCCGACCAGCAGAAGTGTCACCATCGATTCGAATCGCTCCCACTCAGGATCCGCGCTGTGTTGCCAATCCCGCCGGACTCTGCTAGGGATTAGCTGGCAGGTAGAACACTATCTCTCCTCACGACTATAGCAGGCCATTGGAAGGATGCGGCACTCATGAGCGGGCAAGCTTCAGCAGACGTCATCGTGGTAGGTGGCGGAATAATCGGGACGACACTCGCGTACGAGTTGCAGAAGCGCGAATTGCAGACGGTCCTGCTGGAGCAGGGCCAGATTGGCCGGGAGGCGACCTGGGCGACGGCCGGCATCATCGGGCCACCGACCGCGCATTCGCTTCCGCCTCACCGGGCGAAGCTCGCCGAACTTAGCGAGAAGCGCTATGCGGGATTGCTCGATTCGATCGCCGCTGACTCGGGACAGGAAACCAGTTTCCTGAACATCGGCAAGGTTCTGGTGGCCTTTACCGAGGAAGAGGTCGAGGAAGCCCAGGCACGCGTTACCTGGCAGGTCAATCATGGATTCGAGGCACGCTGGCTGGAGCGAGACGAGGTTCACGATGTCGAACCCACAATCCCGGATGACGCCCTCGGCGCCTACTTCACCCCGCAGGGCGGCGGGCTGACCGGTCACCGACTGACCGAAACCGTCGCAGATGCGTTCCGCCAGATCGGCGGAGAGATCCGCGAGTACACGGCAGCGACCCGCGTTCTCACCGAAGGTGACCGGGTGTCCGGCGTGGAAACTCCAGACGGATCTGTACACGCCGACACTGTTGTTCTGGCCGCCGGTGCCTGGACGAGTTTCCTCGGGCCATCGGTCGCTCACTCAATACCAGTGGTTCCCGTAAAAGGACAGATGATCGGGGTGACTCCGGCGTCAGACGGTTCCAGGCCGCAACACGTTACCGGTACGGTCAGCGGCGGTTATGTTGTTCCCCGTATTGATGGAACCGTCGCAGTCGGCGCAACGCTGGAACACAATGGCTTCGACAAGCGCACGACGGCTCGTGCCTTCGAACACGCAATTCGGCTGATGGCAAAGGTGAGCCCCGGCTTGCTCGACGCACAGTTCTCATCGGCCTGGGCGGGATTGCGGCCCGGAACGTCCGATGACAGCCCGATTATGGGCCCCGTTCCCGGGTATGAAGGTCTCTGGGTATCGACTGGGCATTTCCGGACCGGGATCCAGCTTGCGCCGGGAAGTGCGGTGCTGGTTGCGGATGCAATTCGATCCGAAAGCCGGGATGATCTGCTTGTCGAGTTTGGCCTCGAGCGATTCAGCTGATCGAGCCGGGTGATAGGATTTTCGGAGCCTCGGCCAGCAACCAGTGAACCGCGTCCGGGCACGCCGGAATCGATTCCGGAAGCCACGTCGGCATCGCGCGCTGTGTACCAGTCGACCTGAGAGACCTTGCACCCATGAGCGGACTGGAACGCCAACCGACGGATTATCTGATCCATCGCGAGACCGTGTCTCGCGTGCTCTCGCTCCTTGAGCCCGCCGAAGAGATCTCGCTCGATCTCGATGAATCCGATCGGCTGGACTCTGGCTCCCTGGCTGGGTTGATGACTCGGGTGTACCGGAGACATCAGGCGACTGGTCTGCTGAACCGGATTCCCTTCAGTCACGCCACTGCAGAACAGATGCTGGGTCCGGGAACGTCGGTTCCCTCGAATGGAGCAGTCCTGCTGGCGTTTCACGCCGGTGCGGAACTGGATGGAACAACACTGGCCGAGCTCTGGCGCATGCCGCTCGACGATGTCGGACGTTCGCTTTATGAAGCCAGGGTGGCTGTCATCGGATCCGAGATTGGGGTCTGCGAGCAGATGCGTTCCAGGCTCGGCCGTTTCGCTGATCCTGCGCTTTCCAGCGATGAGACCTTTGCCCTCGTCAACCATTCCCGCGCCTGTCAGTCATGTTCAGCGGTGCTGGACGAGTTCAGGGCGCTTGACGAGCGAATTGCCGACGCGGTCGCCGCAGCTCCGGTTATTCAGCCGGCCGATCGTTCTGAACGTCGGACACTGATCGGAAATCCGCTCCTGCTCTGGATTCCCATCATTCTCATCGTTGTTGCCGCGATTGCGGTCCTGGGACTGCTCGGATTCGGCACTTCCACGCAACCCGGAACAGCGGCGCTATTCGCGGAGCAGGAGGCGATGGAACACCGAGGCTGGCTGATCACGGCCTCGGAACATGAGGTCATTGCGTTCGACCTGGAGAGCGGCGAACGCCGGCGGATACTCGAGGGGCCGGCGCACGACTGGTGGAATCCCTGGATCATTTCTCCAGATGCCGAACTTGCGGTTCGATGGGAGGAATACACGCGGGTCGAGGAGCGGATCGGAGCACTGCGTGCCTACGACATGCAGGGCGAGCGGCAATATCTTCACCGCTGGCGAGGGCCGAGGTCCCGAACGTTCAGCGGTTGGCTGGATAGTCGCACCGTTCTGTTCGCGGAACGAGGGCCGACCGCACGTGCCGGTGTCGAACTTGAAATTCCAGACGAGATGGCTCCCTCGCTGATTGCCGCGGATCTTGAGACGGGCGACGAGGATGTCATATTCCGCGGTCCGCTTGATAAGGCCGTACCATCTCCAAACGGCGAATACCTGGCGATCGTTCGCCCCGCTGCATCTCCCTGGCCGGCCAAAACCGTCGATCTGTTCCGGGTTTCCGGTGATGAAGAACCGGAGCGTGTGGCGCAACTGGAACATCGCCATCTTAGCTGGCCGGGTCGGATGGTATGGGCTGACGATTCCGAGACCGTGTACTTTCCTGTTATTCCGGAACGCGATACCCCCGACACGCTCCCCGAGCGCGGAGACGCTGCTCCTGGCCAGTATGAGTTCGAAAGGATAACGATTGCCGGCCTCGGAGTAGATGGCTCTGTGGCCGAATTCGAGAACAGTGCCGAACAACAATGGCTGGTGCCTCAGTCCATCGCTCCGGACGGCCAGACGCTCTCGCTTGCCGTGAACCACGATCTTGATCGGGATTCAGATTGGTTTCACGGACAGCTGGACTTCGAGCACGAGGAACTGTCGTTGTTCGAGGAATCGATCCCCGGTGCACGCTGGTGGAATTCGGAAGCTGTCTGGTCTCCGGATAGCGATGAGGTGCTCCATCAGGAGGTCGTCAGCGATCGATTCGAAGCCGGGGACGGGGACGCCGCAGTGCCGGTATCGCTCGTGTTGTCGTCCGTCGGGGCCGAGTTGCCATCCTTGGTCTTCCAGGATTCGACGTCGCTGCAACTGCGGCGTGGGACCGGTCTTGGACTGCTCCGATGGGTGCCCGATGAGGCGATGCAACTGACTGGCGAGGAGGGTTCCGGGAAACCCAACGCGTCGGAACCACGTGCACTTTCGCAGGCATCAACTGACCACCAGTTGATCTCGGAGAGTGCAGTTGCGTCAACCGGACGGTACGTTCTGTTGCGGCAACATGATCCTGAAGCCGGCTCCAGAGATCGACTGATGCATCTGCAGGCATGGGGAGGTACGCAGAGTGAGTCGGCTAACTCCGGCGACTTCGCCTGGCTTCCCAGGGAGCCCGCGGTAGTCGGGGTACGTCGGCCCGACAACGATTCGGAGTC
>SLMJ01000218.1 GCA_007133615.1 Thermomicrobiaceae bacterium
CATCAGGGCGGAACGGAAGACGGTTCCGCGTCGGTCGACAGCCACACGGGTGGCACGGAAAGGATGGACAGTCATGTTCAACCACGTTGATACCCGGCAGGTGCAAGCGCTGGTCGACCACAGGCGTGAGCAGGTGGCGACTGACGTAACACTGGCCGGACGAACAATCGAGACCAGCGACATCGCCACGCGGCGCGTGGGTTCGGTCCGGGCAGCGATCGGAATCAGCCTGATCCGGGTTGGTGCGAGGATCGCCGGGGTCTACGTCAAGGGTGGCCCGCACCTCAGTCCAGGAGTCTGAACCATGACGAGGCCTGGAATGGTCGCAACGAATGGTGGCAGCGGGGACAGGCGACGAACGTGATTCATTCACCTCGTCTGGCCCTCTTCCCTCCCACTCGTTTTGACCCACAAAGCCGCGAACGTACGCATACGTACCGATTAACAATTCGACACGAATTCGTTCTCACATGGAACCCGGTCGCGTGTCTCATCTATACGACTCAGTATCCGAACGGATGTTCTGAGCAGGAGTGACGCAGCAGCCGGAGTTCTCGCAAGATCCAGCTAGGATGGGGCCAGATGATGAACCCGTTTGATATCGATTCAATGCACTCAATAGCCATGGGCAGGCGCGAACAGTTTGTCGATGAAGCGCGCCAGGCCAGACTCGCCCGCGACCTCGGGCGAAGCCGTCAGCGCGGTCCGGGACGATTCCGTCGGGCGGTCGGTATGGGGCTGATCCAGGTCGGAAGCCGCCTCTCCGGAGTCAACGGCGGCGAGATCCGGCGGGCAGAGCAGTCGATGTAGTGAGCTAACTCCTCTCACACCACCACCACGAAGCGGGCCAGCCAATTGGCTGGCCCGTTTTTGTGCTAACTTGGATGAGTGGTCCCGTGTGCATCGAAATGATCAGGTCGTCCGCGTTGCGCCTGCTCTCCGCGCCAGCCAGGACGCAACGACCATGACTCCGATCAGCGGGACGCAGGCGCCAATTGCGACTTCCAGCGGCAGCATCTCTCGCGTCGCGTAGAGCCAGCCGGCGAGCAAAGGCGCTGCTGTGTCACCGACCCCCGCACCGAACTCCGCGAGCCCGTATGCGCGTCCCCGGTTGTTGGTCGGGGCGACCTCGCTGATTGCCGAGCCGAGCATTGCCCAGACGACGTTGTAGGTGCCACGAAGGAAGAACGCCACGCCGATCAGCACCAGCGCGTCCGAGGTGCGGAGGATGAGCAGGCCCGCTCCCGTCAGCAGCACGGTGACGATCATCCCGGTAAACGGCTGTGAGAGATGCCGGAATCGACCGGCCACCATTCCGAGCAGAATCCCGCCAGCGGCGCTGATGGCGCCCAGAACGCCGATCTGGCTGACGCTGACATCCCGAACCTCTTCGAGGAAAAGCGGCAACAGGATCGTGCCGGTGCTCAGTGTCAGCGGAACGAGTGCGTGCAACGCAGAAATGCTGACGATTGCCGGGCTCCGCAGGATCTCCCCGTAGCCGCCATTGGCCGGTTGGTCCCCACTCTCTTCATCGCCGGGATCACTGAAATCTGGCGTGATTTCGGTGAGCCAGAAGGACAGTGTCAGGGATCCGGCGTAGAGGAAGACTACGATGAAGAATACCGTGCGGAGCGTCGTCAGGTCCGCAACGATGCCGCCGATCGGTGGCCCGACCAGCACGCCGATACCCGCTGCAACCGAAAAAACCATCGAGAACGCATGTGTCCGGTTCGCGCCGTGTGCGGCTCCGGCGATATGGCTGGAGATGGCCGGGATTCCGACGCCGGCGATCTCCAGGATCAATGCGCCGATCAGTGCCTGCCACCAGACCTGCGAAATCGCGATGATCGCCCCGCCAGGCACCATCATCGCAGTGGTGAGCAGGATGAGCGTGCGGGTGGAGAAGCGGTCGCTCAACGCTCCGGCTGGAATCACCAGGATCGTCCGGAGAACCGCAGCGCCACCGATAACTACGCCGATCTGAACGGCAGTCGCCCCCAGCGAGGCGATGTAGAGTGGCCAGAGGACGATCTGCAGGCCGACGCCAAGGTGCAACAGCAACTGAGCGTAGAAGAGAACCAGGTTGTCGCGCTCGAGTCCGAAGGCAGGTAACAATCGCATGCGTCAGTATCTCGCAGAATCCCATTCCCCGGCGGTTCTTCCCCCATCTGCGGGACAGAACCAATGGCTGCGCTTTGCGTGAAAAACGGCTCCGAACGTGACTTCAGAGTTTCCCCGACTTGCTCGCTTGCTCGCCATCCAGCATAATGTCTGAGCGAATCGGGTTACGGGTATACTGTGAGCACTAACAGGCACGGCGCGAAAGGGTAGTTCGACCATGTGGAAGCAGATCTGGGGACAGGCAGTGACGTACATGCTTTTCACTGCGGTGGTTACCTTCGTGATCTTCGCGCTGATTGCGTGGACCACGTACATTCTGTATCCCAACTCGCTTGCGTACGGCACGTTTCTGTTCATCCTCTTTAGCGCCGGAGCGTGGTACCTGGCGAACCGTACTGAAAAAGCGCATGCCGCGAACAACCCTGACCAGCACTAGGGCCCAGTTAGCAGGAACCAATGAGAAGCCGGATGGCCATCTGTCATCCGGCTTCTTCATGCAATGCCTGTGTTGTCCGGAACGGCCCTACCGCCACCTGCGCAACAGCGTAATCATCACCACGATAGCCAGAAACAGCGCAATACTGCCAAACAGCAGCCAGAGATCGAGTCCATTGCCCGTCTGCTCTACCGGCTCGGCGGCAAACAGGACCGGTACTGGACCGGGCAGCATTATGTGAATTCGAAACATCACGCTCCAGCCGATTTCGGGTACGCCAGCTCAATCACGACGAGACTCCGGGTCATCATCACCGGCGCCGTCGAAATCATCATCGTCACCGTAGTCCTCCGGCAACCCCGGCTTGCTCTGTCGCAGTAACATCACCGTTGCAACGATGATGCTGATCACCACGGCCACGAGGATCAGTATTCCGACGTTAAACTCATCGACTGACTCGTTCTGGGCTGCCGCTTCCTCCGAGACCTCGGTCCCCTCACCGAGAACCTCCAGGTCCTCATCGGCACGTTCCAGCAACTGTGTTCGATGATAGAGGGCAGTGGTCAATGGGGTGCCCTCAGCACGGGCATAGACGATGTAGGATTCGCCTTCTTCGAACGGGAATCCACAGGTCGCCTGATCCTGATGCGTCTCAACCACGACCGGAGTTGAATCGATCCCCTTCCAGGCGCGGTCGACGTCGATCGTTGCGGCGATGAACTGGTTCCCGGGATCATCATCAACCGGCTCGATCGATCGAACTTCGCCGCTGAACACAGCGGTCGCATCCTCCAGTGCCTCCTGCGGTGGCGGTGGTTCCTCGAAATCGCATGCGGCGGCCCGGTCTGGATTGGCGAAGTGCACCAGTCCGGCGATCGCTATCAGAATGGCGATTGCTCCACGCAGCGCGATGCTCATAACGGTGAAACGCTCCAGGCTCGATGAATGTCGTTCTCTGGAGAGTGTAGACGATGAGAGCTGGATACAGGTTCCATGAGCAGCTCCGGACGCAGACAATCGCGCCGGGAACCGGCGCGATTGTCGGAATCTACTGAGCAGGGAGTGAGTTGAACACGTCTGACCATATCGCCTGTCAGGTGGCTGGCTCCCGTTGCCGCAAAAAGCTCAGAACGTTCGGAAGGATCTGCTCGAACCTGAGAAATGCCTGCAGGTGATCGAGACCCTCAAGTGGAACGAAGTGTGCTCTGGGCATGAGCTGACAAGCTTCACGCGTGGGTTCGAACGTCGCGTCGGCCGTCCCGCAATACACCAGCGCCGGCACCGACGACTCCCGTAGCTGCTGGCGAAGGTCAGGACGTTGATCCCACGCCTGAATACTGGCCGAAAGCGCCAGGTGATCGTTTCCCAACCACCGTTCGCGGACAGCCGGATCAACCGCCCCGTACCGGGCTTCCAGCTCGTTTACGTAAGCCTCCATGCCCTGAGAAAGCAATGCGGCCTCTTCCTGAACGGTGTCACAGATAACCGTCGCAACCGGATCAGTGAACGGATGACTACCCCCGAGGATCATTGAATTAAATCGATGTGGTGCCATGACGCTGGCTGCGAATCCAACCTCCGCTCCCATGGAGTAGCCCAGAAAGTGCGTCTTCTGGACGTCCAGACTGTCGAGGATGGCCTCGATATCGCCAACGAAGCGTTCAAAGGCGTAGCTCTCAATGTCGTGCGGCTTCCCGCTCGCACCTTGCCCGCGCGGATCATTCAGAATCAGCGTAAACGAATCTCGGAGCGCATCGACCACACCAACGCCGTACCAGACGGAGAGTTCACCGAGGAATCCACAGTGGAGAAAAAGTGGTGGTCCGTCGCCTTCAACTTCGAAATGAATGCGCGTACCGTCGACCGGGTTGGATGTGAATGCCATTGGGTCACCTCCCTGTCTGGATAGATTCAGTTGTCAGATGGATAACCCCGTATGCAATGAGCATACGGGGTTGCCTGCAGTGTGTCAATTCTTGTGTAAGCGCAATTACTGGCTTCATCTTCACCGGCAAGACATGCGGCCAACGGTCCGCATCAGTGGCTCGCTAAGGTCGAGACACTACCACCGAAAATAATCAGCCGGATCCGGTTCGAAGCCCTTCGGAATAAAATCGCCCGTCGCTTCGTCCCGGTCATACTCCACGTGCTCGCCCCGGGTGATCGCCTCGATGCCATCGCAGAGGATATCGACGTCTTCGATCGTGTTGTAGATCCCGAAACTCGCGCGGACCATTCCCGGCAGGCCGAACTTCTCGCCGTTCATCATCCGGGTGCGATAGTCCATCACCTCGTCAGTGCTGAGGCCGAGCAGCCGCTCCAGGTATGGCTGGGCACAGAACCGCCCGTTGCGAACACCTACTGCGTGCTCATTAGCCAGGATCGACGCCACCTGCTCGTGCGCATAGCCATCAACGTTGAAGCAGATCACGCCCATCTTGTCCTCGGCAACCGGGACATCCGTCGGCCCGTAGACCGTGACCCCCGGAATCCGGCTCATCCGGTCGAGCGCGTGGGTGGTCAGTTCCCGCTCGTGTTCGACAATATCGTCGAACCCGATCTCGCCGAGAATCGACGCCGCGGCGCCGAATGCGACAGCCCCCAGAACATTCGGGCTTCCAGCCTCATCACGACCCGGAGACGGGTTCCAGACGACCTCGTCCAGACCAACCCAGGAAACCGTTCCGCCACCGCGTAGATGCGGCACGTCCTGCGTCAGCAGATCCCGTCGGGCAATTAGGGCGCCGGCTCCGAGTGGAGCGTACATCTTGTGCCCGGAGCAGGTCAGGAAATCGATCGAATCTTCGGCACCGGTCGGACCCATCGTAATCTGCCGGTGCGGCGCAAGTTGCGCGGCGTCCACCGAGATCAACGCGCCGTGCTGATGGGCAATCCGGGCGATATCCGAAACCGGCGGCACCACCCCGGTCACGTTCGATGCGCCGGAGATGGCGATCAGGCGAACGTTCGATCCGCACTCGGTCAGTTTCGATTGCAGGTGATCGAGATCGATCCGGCCGTCATCATCCACCTGGACGTGCTCGACCTGACAGAACTGCCGCCACGGCAACAGGTGGGAGTGATGTTCCATCACGGTGGTCAGCACGACGTCGTCCGGCTGCAGTCCGAGCCGGGTCGCCAGAACGTTGATGCCCTCGGTCGCATTGCGGACGAAGATCACGACTGCGCCATCGTCGGCACCGGCAAAATTGGCGACTTTCTTCCGTGCAGTCTCGTAGAGGTAGGTGGACATCTTCGATTTGAACCCGGCCCCGCGGTGGACGCTCGAGTACCACTTGTAGGCCTCGTCGACGATGTCTCGGACCGGTTCCAGGATCGGTGTGGATGCTCCATTATCGAGGCTGACATAGCGCCGATGCGAACCATCGACCACCGGAACCTGGGTATCCCAGCCGACGACTTTCCTTGGACACTCGCCGAGTTCGAGCCTTGCGGTTTGCTTCGATTGCACTGTCACCACCTCTTTTCCACTGAGCGGATTTTGCGAGCCACGACCAACCGGGAAACGCTCCCGGACACGCCGTTGTGTCCCGAAAAATGATTCGCCTGTGGCTGAGAAATGGTACCAGTTTGGCTCGCCGGATTGCGGACGTCAGACGGATTATGGCGAACGTGTCAGGCGTGCAGCCTTGCGTACCCGGTGAATGGCCGACCCTGTTCGACGTGCATTCCGCTGCAAGTCCAAAGCGTTATTTCTTCAAGGATGTTGCATGCATATCGTATCCTCAAAGGAAGCTTTCACGTCCGTCCAGCAAGTGTATTGAGGGTTTGATCATGGCAGAGTCGCAACACCGCATCGATGACGAACTCGATGATGCGCGCAGCAACAGTCGCTACGCTGAGTTGATCGAGCAATCGCGAGAGGCACGACGCGAGGGCAATCACTGGGCTGCCCAGCAATATGCCACCGCAGCTCACAGGTGGGTGTTCGAAGAACGCACCAGACTCAAACGGCTGGCACAAGCCCGGACTGCACTCACGTCAGCTACTCGACAACTCAACGCTGCCTGGGACAAAGACCGCGAGTGTGAAACCATCGA
>SLMJ01000308.1 GCA_007133615.1 Thermomicrobiaceae bacterium
ATTGTTGTCGGCTATGCCGAGCGCAGCGACGGCCAGCACACCGGATTCATCTGGTCAAGCGAGCACGGAATGTACGATCTCAACGAGTTCGTGAACTTCCCGGGCGACACGTGGGTCATCGGCGCCAGCGACATCACCGATGACGGAGAGATCCTGGCCTGGGTCAATAATGATCGCGATATGGTCGAGCCGGTGATGATCGAGCCGGATAATCCGCTGGAGGACTAGCAGATCGAGATATCCAAGCAGGATCGGCAGGGGGCATACCTGGCCCCTGCCGATACGCTTAACCGGGAACATCCACCACCATCGTGTCCCACAGGCCACTCCAGACGATCCGTGCGGGTCTCCAGCGATTGACCTCGATGCGCTCATCAGCACCGGGTTGAATGACGCGCCACACGTGGTCGAGCTTCTCTTGAACTGCGAAAACAACCTGGAACTTGACCAAATCGAACTTATCTAGCACAGAAGAAATCAAACTTGGTTCTAACAAGTAGTCAAATGGTCGCTGGTCGAACATGATGACGTTCGGACGACCGTATGGCCTTGGGATGTCATCCACCTGCCGTGATCGATTCGCGCAATTCGGTCGGATCAGTCAAAATGAACGTATAACCTGAAAAGGTCAGCGATCTGTCGGGGCCAGAATACTGGCTATTCATAAGTTAAAGAGATGGAGGCGTCTATCGAGTAGCTTGAATGTGCGCGACTACTCGTGTACCGCACGGCGTGGCGCACAAGGTGTCGGATGGAGTACGCGCTGTCCAGCGCCAGTCAGCCTTGCAAGAAGGGAGTACCGATGCAATCTCGAGAACAGACACGTCAATCCCTGGTTGAGTTTCTCCGAGTCAATCAGGTCAACCGACGGCAATTCATGACCCGGGCCGCTGCACTCGGGCTGGCTATACCAAGCGTTTCAGCTCTCCTTGCGGCCTGTGAGGTCGATGATGATGACGATGACGAAGTCGTCGATGCCGTTGACACTGACGTCGATCCGGACGATGAGGATGTCGACGACGAGGAGCCCGACGACGATCCTGAGCCGGAAGAAGATGATGAGGATGATCCCGATCCAGTTGAGGCTCCGGATGACGAACGATATGGTGGTGAACTTCGCGTAGCAATCGGCGGCGAACCACCGTCGCTCGACTGGCATCAGTCAACGGCGCTGTTGACAGTCCTTATCATGGGACATGTCTACGAGTTGCTTTTCACCTGGGATGAAGACTTCGCTGTCACCCCCGATCTCGTCGACACGTTCGAGACCTCGGATGACGGGCTGCTGAACACGCTGCACCTCCGCCAGGGTGTGATGTTCCACAATGGCGATGAACTCACTGCCGAGGATGTCTACGCATCGATCGACCGCTGGGCGAACGTCCTGGGTGTCGGCTTCGGCGAGGATCTCATGGACCACACGAGCGAGATGCGCGTTGTGGACGACTATACGCTCGAGTTCGAAATGACCGAAGCCTTCGGCACGTTTGCCGTCGTTCTTGCTCGCCAGAGCCACGCTTGCGGAATCTATCCGAAGTCGATTGTTGACGAGGCGGGAGAGGATTCGTTGCCGGAGTATATTGGCACCGGACCCTACCGTTTCGTGGAATGGGAACCGGATCAGCACATTTTGCTCGAGCGTTTCGATGACTACGTCGCCCGCGACGAAGACTCGAACGGGTATGCCGGCCGCAAGCATGCCTACCTCGATGCGCTCCGGTTCATTCCCGTTCCTGATGAAGCCGCCAGAGTGGCCGGGTTGCAGGCAGGCGAGTTTGACCATGTCGAAGCGATTACCAGCGAGCGGTTTGAAGAGATCGAAGATGACGAGAACGTCGTTGCGGAGCTCGGCCCACCAATCCGGAAAGACCTCACGCTCGTCAACATGGCTGAGGGCGTCCTTTCCGATCTCAACATGCGGCGAGCTGTCCAGGCGGCCGTCAATTGCGAAGATGCGCTAACTGCTGCCCACGGCTCCGAGTTCATTCGACTGGATCCCGGGTTGATGTGGCAGGAGACGATCTGGCACTCCAGCGCGGGAGAGGATCGCTACAACATTGGTGATCCGGACCTTGCAGGCGAGTATCTCGAAGAAGCGGGGTACGACGGCGAAGAAATTCGTCTGATCACGACCCAGGAGTTCATGGACCTCTACAACACCGCGGCGGTTATTGCTCAGAACCTGGAAGATGCCGGGATGAACGTCGATGTGCAGGTGTTCGACTGGGCGACCCTGCTGGACCGTCAGGCTGATCCAGAGGCATGGGAGCTCTGCACTACCTGGTTTGGATTCCGGGTCGATCCGGTGCAGTTGCATTACCTCAATTGTGATTTCGCCGGGCAGTGGTGTACCGACGAGAAGAACGAACTGGTTGAACGTCTGCGGTCCGAGATGGATCTTGACGAACGGGTCGCGATCTGGGAGCAGATTCAGGAGCTCGCATATGAAGAGGTTCCGTTGATCAAGACCGGAGAAAGTATGAACCTGCTCGCGTATCACCCGCGAGTTCAGGATCTGGATCTGGTGCAGCTCGTCGCCGCCTACTGGAACGTCTGGGTCGACGACGAGTAGGTGATTCGAGTCTCTTGACACTGGCGGAGAGCACGATCATCAAGTGTTCTCCGCCGGAACAACTGACGTCCTTTTGCGAGCCGCAATACTACCCGGTTGAAGTTACCCCGGCACATCCACCGTCATCGTGTCCCAGGCAAAGGTGATATCCAGCCCTTCGCCGTGAAGTTTGCGCTCGAGCTCGCGGAGTTCGTCGAACGAGAGCTGCTCCATCTCTTCAATGTGGGTGAGGATGGTGTGGCGGGCACCGAGGGATTGCACGACATCCAGCGTGTCGTGGAACGTCATTTCCATTCCGAGGACCTTGTGATCGCGATCGATCTGCCGAACACCGGTGAAGACGTTGAACTCGGTCACGCCCATCGGCAAGATTGCAAGTTCCAGATCGTCCAGTGGGAACGGTGCCTGTTCCGGCGACCATCCGTGCATTTCGTCCGGGACGATCAGGACGCGAATGCCGGCCTCGACCAGCAGGAAGGCATAGACATAATCCTCAGCAAGGCGGAACGGAGTAATCTCGACGCCATCCAGCTCAACCGAAATGCCGTCTTTGAGTTCGATGACCTGGACGGTTCCCTGTCTGCTCATGAAATCGAAATGCTCCTGCAGACCGAGCCGCTCCGGAAAGTCCCGGGCAACCTGCTCGGGCAGGTAGATGTTCGTCCGCTGAGGTTCAGGTGGCCAGCCTCGCAGGTCGACGTTTCGGGTCTCCCAGACCCGTCGCCCCATGGTGTGGTCTGGATGCCAGTGGGAGTAGAAGCAGCCAGCAATGCGGTCGATCCCGGCCCGGTTGATCTGGATGGCGCTCTCTTCCGGGGTATCGATCAGCACGTCCGGTCCGTGAATGAACAACGACGGGCCGGTCCGGGCGTATGGAACGCCCTTCTCCCTCGCCTCATCACAGATTTTGCAGTGACACCCCGGACGGGGCGTTGTTGTCGCCCCGCCGGTGCCGAGAAATTCGATCCGCATTGAGTTACCTGCTAGCTGGCGATTCCGAGCTCCTTGACAAGCTGCTCTAATTCATCCAGGTACTGCTCCATCGTCTGAAACGCGGCCTGGTAGGGTTCGTCTGTCGTCAGATCAACTCCGGCATCCCGAAGCAGATCGAGCGGATCCTTCGAGGACCCACTGGACAGAAACGCAAGATATCGGTCTCGCGCCGACTCGTCGCCTTCGAGCACCTGCCTGGCCAGGGCCATCGCTGCGATCAGGCCGGTGGCGTACTGGTAGACGTAATACGCGCGGTAGAAGTGCGGCACCCGGCTCCACTCGGCCGAGACCTGCTCGTCCACCACCAGGTCCGGACCGTAATAGGCTGAAACCAGCCCGCCGTAGATCTCGTCCAGCCGGTCGGCCGTCATTCCGGCACCCTGTTCGACAAGTTCGTGTGTCTTGAGTTCGAACTCCGCGAACATCGTCTGCCGGAAGATGGTTGTCCGGATCGTCTCAAGCGCATCGTTGATCAGATATGCGCGCTCCCGGGGATCATCCGTCTTCTGCAGCAGATCGTGGGTCAGCAGTTGCTCGTTAAGTGTCGAGGCCACTTCGGCCACGAAGATCGTGTACTGCGCAGTTGGATGCGGTTGGGTGGTGTTGGAGAGATGCGAGTGCATCGCGTGGCCCGCTTCGTGAGTCAACGTAAACACGTCGTCCAGTGTGCCGGACCAGTTCATCAGAATAAATGGATGAACACCGTAGATGCCAAGGTTGTAACCGCCGGCTCGTTTGCCGGAAACCTCGTGAACATCGACCCACCGGTTCTTCAGGCCACTATCGAGCGTTGAGCGGTAATCGCTCCCAAGCGGTTCCAGCGAATCGACCACGATATCCGAGGCTTCCCGGAACGCATATGAATGCTCCGGGGTCTCGATCAGCGGGACGTAGAGATCGTACTGGTGCGGATCGTCGATCCCGAGGATCTGCATCCGGAGTTTCAGATAGCGGTGAATGAGCGGCGTGTACTCTCGAACGCGCTGGACAAGGTTGTGATAAACGTCCAGCGGGATCGCCTTCGGCTTCAGGGATGCCTCGAGCGTGGACTCGTACCGATGCGATCGGGCGTAGAAGGCATCGCGCTGATTCGATGCGGTCAGCAGGGCTGCCAGCGTGTTGCGATGATCGAGATAGGGCTGGTGGAGTGCCTCGTAGGCCTGCCGCCGGACATCCCGTTCCTGTCGTTGCAGCAGCGCCTGATAGCGGGCCTTGGTGACCTGAATCTCCGAGCCGTCGGTATCGGTAATCGATCCATAGGTGATATCAGCATTATCCAGAAACGTAAACGCGTTGTCGGACGCTCCGGCCATCTCAGCGCTATCGGCCAGGACTTCTTCCACTTCGGCCGACCGAACGTGGGGACGCTCCCGCATGATCTGCTCGATCGACCGGCGAAACGGTTCCAGTCCGGGTTCGTCATTGAGAAACCCGGTAAGCTGCTCATCGGAGAGGGTTAGCATCTCCGGCGCGATGAATGAGGATGCCCGCCCGGCCTGGACGGCGACGTTCATCACCTGCTCGAAGCGTTCGACGGCGTCCGAGTTCCGGGTGTCGAGATCCCGTGAGAGCATCGCGTAGGCGAAGAGACGTCCGAGCCGTTCGTCCAGTTCATCTTCGTACTTCAGTGCCTTCAGCAGTTGCCCAGCGGACTCTCCGAGGGTTCCCCGAAACGCCTCCAGTCCCGGGATCATCTCCAGAATCGCCTGCTTTTCCTTCTCCCAGTCCTCCGGGCTCTGGAACAGTACGGTAAGGTCCCACTGCTCGTCGGCCGGAATCTGGTCGCGGGTGAGTTGGTCGGTCAATCGTGAGCTCCTTGCTAGATGGTGCTGCGGAGACGCCTTCCTCCACAGCAAAGAGTCTAGCTGAATACTGTGACACAAGCGGATGCGCACTTCCAGAGGGAAGCTAATCGAGCGTTAAGTATCGAGAGATGCGGAAGAAACTCTGCTGGGATGAATAGGCCGCGCCTCAGTACAACTTGCTGGTATCCGGTGCCACTTTAACAGTATTCAGGTATAGCTCGAGACCGTGTTCGTTGCGCTGCTGGTGGTACGAACGCATCGCGGATTCTTCGCTTTCAGCACCGTTCATCCAGGATGTGACTGCTTCGGCAAGGAAGGTACTTTGCACCGCCGCCATGTCGATTCCACGGCCACTCCACGGATCCTGATGCATGCCGGCGTCACCGACCAGGGCCCACCCCGGACCATACGGTACGCGGACATAATTGGGATCACAGGCGGTACCGATTACATTCCCGGTCTTCGTCGCTGCTGCGAATCGCTCGGCAATTCCCGGGTGCGCCTCGATTCGCTCTGAGAAGTATTGCTCCCGGTTGGACCGGGCTTTGGGGTATTCGCTCAGGTTGATCGAGAGCGCGATACATGTGGTACCGCCGTCACTGGGAAAGACGTAGGCGATCTCGTCACCGAAAACGGACAGCTCCGGTCCGTCAAGTGGACCGCCTGTTGGAGACTCGAACTTCGTGACGTAGCAATAGAACAGTGCGCGATACGGTGGAGCGCTCGTTTCGACAACGGGATTCACCTGCTTACCGACGATGGAGAAGCGGCCGTCTGCGCCTACCACTAACTGAGACCGAACGGACAGCATTTGATCATTCGTGTTCAGCGTCGCGCCGGTTACGCGTCCGTTTTCCCAGTTCAATCCGGTCACTCTGGTCTTTTCCATCAGTGTCACATCTGGATGGGAAGTGGCTCGTCTGACGAGTACATGGTCCAGCGTTTCCCGACGAACTGATAGCGAGTATCCAACCTCCCCGGGCGTCTTGGGGTCGAGTCTCTTGTACATCGCGTTCCCACCGAGATACCAGTACTCTTTGTAAAGTGGGGGGCTGCCACTTGCCAGTAGCGTGTCGAGTACACCAAGCCGCTTGAACACGGTTGCCGCATAGCCGCCTCTGAAGAAGTGAGTGGACAGGGTCGGGCTTGGAAAGCTGGCCCGGTCGACGAGAAGCACTCGCAAACCAGCGTCTGCCAGTTGTGCCGCCAGGCTGGCTCCAGCAACTCTCGCCC
>SLMJ01000379.1 GCA_007133615.1 Thermomicrobiaceae bacterium
TATCCGCGGGTCGGCGGCATCTCCGCCGCCATCCCGGTGTAGGTCGTGACCGGGCGCATAATGACGTCGAGACTTGCCGTCACCCCCTCGGTTTCCGACGACTTGGCCAGCTCCATGACGACTTCCCGGATCTCTTCCGCGCTTTCTCCGGGGATCGTCCGCCAGTCGAGCAGCACCGAGAGTGCTCCTGGTGTCACGTTGCCGCTGGTCTGATCGGTATCAATCAGCGTCGGAGCGACCGTTGATCCTCCGAACGTGCTGTGCGGCTTCATCTCCAGGTCTTCGACTTTCTGGAGAAACCGGGCCATCGCGTAGTGCGGGTTGTACCCTCGGGACGGAGCACTGGCGTGGACCGAAAGACCCGTAAACGTCACGCGCACGCCAGTCCGACCTCGATGACCCCGGCGGATCTCGTTGTTTGATGCTTCACTGAGCACCGCCAGGTCAGTCGGCATCGTTTTGCAGAGGTGGTGAGTTCCGAATCCGCCTACCTCTTCGAGCACCACGCCGGTGATGTAGACATCTCCAAACGGCGCGAGGCCCGCATCCCGCAAAACCGGAAGCAGGTAGACCTGCGGCGCCAACCCGCCTTTGACGTCGCTCGCTGCACGGCCGTAAAGAATGTCGTCTTCGATCACGCCTTCGTACGGCGGTCGTGACCAGAGCCCGGGATCTCCCTCATGAACATGGTCAATGTGGCTGTTGAACTGAACGCTCTTGCCCGACCCATTTCCGTTCAACTTGCCGATTGTATTGCCGGCATCGTCGATCCAGACGTCATCATAGCCAACCTTCTCCAGCTCTTCTTTGAGCAGTTGCGCCATGTCCTGCTCCTGGCCGGAGAGACTCTTCGTCCGGACCGACTGCCGCGCAAACGCGATCATGGGCTCGTAGTGGTTCTCTGCAGCCGCCTTGATCGCGTCAATCTGTTCCTTGGTAACCGACATGAGGTGTCCCTTCCATGAATCAGGCACATACTATCCTGAAGCGCTATTCGTCGAGACAGGCGTCTTCAATATGGTTATATCGAACGACCCGTCCGGCAGAGTCGAGTGTGATGGCGATAAGGTCGACTCGCCAGTACCTGGTTTCAAATGCGGAATCAGTTTCCATGAACTCCTGACCGAGCCTGATCAATCTTCCGCATTTTGCCGCATCGACGGCTTCTTCAGCCCGGCCGAATTCGTCTCCACGACGCGTCTTGACTTCCACCAGCACGACCAGTTCACCATCATCGGCGATCAGGTCGACTTCGCCGGCCTCCCCGCGCCATTTCCGGGCGAGTATCTTCCAGCCGAGTTCCTCGAGGGTGCGCTCAGCGAAGCGTTCTCCCGAATCTCCGAGTCTCGAGCGGGGCGTGCTCATCAACAAACGCTCCGCTCAATCAAACGAAAACGCGAGCTGGCTAACGGGTTTGAAACTGATTCGGTGATGCGGGGTCGGTCCCAGTTTCGCCAGCGCCTCACGATGTACGGTCGTTCCGTAGCCGGCGTTACTATCCCAACCGAACTCCGGATGGCGTCGCGACAGACGAACCATCAGATCGTCTCGCAACGTTTTGGCGAGTATCGAGGCACACGCGATTGAAGGACTGAGCGCGTCACCGTCCACGATTCCTTCTGCTTGCTGCCCCTGAAACTCCGGCGGGAACGGGCCATCGATCAGCGCGTAGTCCCATTTTCCGATCTTCGCGAGGGCTCGCTTCATTGCCAGCACACTCGCCGCCCGGATGTTGATCCGGTCGATCTCCCGACATGATGCGGCTCCAAGTCGAACCGCAACCGCACGATCCAGAATCATCTGTACCAGCTCGGCCCGTTCGTCACGCCTGGTCAGTTTCGAGTCGCGGATACCTTCGAGCGGATCACAACCTTCGGGGAGGATGCACGCTGCGGCGATTACCGGCCCAGCCAGACATCCGCGGCCAGCTTCGTCTACGCCGGCGACACGCGTGATGCCTCGCGACCAGAGTCGTTCTTCGAACGTAAACGACATCATCTCCGTCATGGGGCACACAATACCAGCAAACGTGCAAGTCGTGAACCGGAGTTCATCCCCACCAGTTCATTAAATGACAAACGAGCGGCGGGAAAACCCAACCGCTCGTTGCTCAGTCAATCTCTGAAAGAACTGACTAGCGCATCACGCTGCTACCGCTGCGCCGCCGTTCCTGAATTCGGGCAGCGCGACCGGTGCGTCCGCGCAGGTAGTACAGCTTGGCTCGACGGACACGTCCGTGGCGCAATACTTCAATTCGATCGATCCGGGGGCTGTGAAGCGGGAATGTCCGCTCAACGCCGATCCCGTGGGAAGCAATGCGGCGAACGGTGAAGTTCTCATTGATCCCACCGCCCCGACGCCGAATCACGACGCCTTCGTACGGCTGAATACGCTCCCGGGTACCCTCGACCACCTTGTAATGCACGCGAACGTTATCGCCGGGGCCAAAGTTCGGGATATCATCCTTCAGAAATTCCTGTTCGATCTCCCGGATTGTGTCGACCATGGCTATAATCTCCCCGACGTCTTCTCAGTCATTCAAAGCGTCACACAGCAAGAAGTCGCGCCGTGCGCGACCAACGGATTCTAGCACGTATCTAGTCGTTCGGCAATGCTGCTGTCAGCGAGCGGTCTCTGAGGACCGAAACCGTTTCTGCAGCAACCTCATATCGCCCGAACGACGGCATGATGTAGATGCCGTGAACCGAATCCCGCGCCTCCAGGATCAGTTCCTGTGCCAGTTTTACACCCTCGGTTCGCCCCTGATTTCCAGCGATACGCATGCGTTCCCGGGCAGCCTCGGTCAGCCGGATGCCCGGAACTTCGTTATGCAGAAACTCCGCATGCCGGGTGCTTTGCAGTGGCAGTACCCCGAGCAATACCGGAATCCGGATCGGACCGTACTTTCGCTCGTAGATCTCGAGGAAGTCGGTCCAGGTCCGAAAATCGAACACTGGCTGCGTCATCACCAGATCACCACCGTTGCCAATCTTCCGGCTCAGTCGATCAGCCTCTTCCTCGAGGTCGGGCCTTGTTGGATCAGCAGCAACAGCGACCGTGAAGTTCGCTTTCTGACCGATTGAACTTCCGGCGGAGTCAGTGCCCTCGTTGAACATCTTGATGATGCGAACAAGGCCGACAGAGTCAACATCGTAGACCGGCGTTGCGTCCGGATAGTCACCCAGGCTGGGCGGATCACCGGTCAACGCGATTATGTTGCGAACTCCTACCGTGTGGGCACCGATCAGGTCGGACTGCAGCCCCATCAGGTTCCGATCCCGGGTGGTGAAGTGAAGAATCGTCTCGATACCGACTTCGTGCTGGATAAGGTAGCAGAGCGTCAACGCACTCATTCGCACCCGGGCCATCGGGCTATCAGCGACGTTGATGAACTCGACCCCGGCATCCTTGAGCAATTTCGCTCCAGCCAGCGTCTTCGTCGGATTCAGCCCTTTTGGTGGATCGACCTCGACGCTGACCACGAATTCCTTCCCGAGCTTCTGAGCGAGAAGCGTAGGACCTTCGTCAGAATGCACGGCAGGCGGAAGTGCCCGATCACGAGCGCGTACAGCGGGTGTTGGCGTCGATCCGTTCTGCTCGGCGAGACCGGAATCAATCGCCGTTCGCATTGCCCGGGTATGTACCGGCGTGGTTCCGCAACATCCGCCAATGATGCCAACTCCCAGCGAGAGCGCTTCCGTAGCGTAGCGGGCGAAGTACTCCGGAGAGGACGGATAAATGACCCGGTTACCCACCTGCATCGGGAATCCGGCGTTCGGTTGCCCGGAATATGTGAGTTCAGGTCCACCTTTGGCGATCAGCGCACCAAGAACGTCGACCGTATGACGCGGTCCAACGCTGCAATTGACGCCAATAACCTCAACTTCCAGCGACGTGAGCTCACGGATTACATCTTCGGATGAGTTCCCGCCGATTGTCCGACCGTCTTCGGCAAACGTCATCTGCGCGACGATCGGCAAGTCAGACACGTTTCTCGCGGCCTGGATCGCCAGGCGCATTTCGTCCAGCGACGACATCGTCTCGATTATGAGCAGATCGACGCCGCCTTCCAGCAATGCTTCCACCTGTTCCTGAAAGGCAAATCGTACGTCTTCGGCCGGAAGCGTGCCGACTGGCTCGACGACTCTGCCGGTTGGACCGACCGACCCGGCGACGAAGACGGGCTGTCCCGAGACCTCACGAGCTTCGCGTGCGATCTTGGCTCCGCGGAGATTGACGTCCCGCACCCGGTCAGCAAGATTGTGTTCAGCGAGCCGGAACCGGTTGCCACCAAACGTGTTGGTTTCAATGATGTCCGCACCGGCGGAAATGTACTCGCGGTGGATTTCTGCGATCATGCCGGGGCGCGTGAGGTTTAGCTCATCGAAACAGGCATCGATCGGAACACCGCGCTCATGAATAACAGTCCCCATCGCACCATCACAGAGCAGAGGGCCCTGCGTCAGGCGAGCAACAAACGGGTGTGACATGGGCGGGATCCTTCAAAGTCGTACGTACAACCCCTTTTCACGAGCGTCGGGATCTGTCAGAATTGTAGCACTGAGCATCAGGGGAGGGAACGCGCCAGGCCACGGCGCTGGTGCGTTACGGGAGCCTCGTAAAAGGGTACGGATGACACCATGACAAAAAACCAGATCATCCAGCCCCGGACTGCTCACGAACAGGATGCGACTCTCTTAGCGAACGTGATCCCAGGGAATGCCTGCCCTGCGCAATCCCTCGCAACCGGGAACGCGTGAACTCGTTCTACCTGTGCGGAGGTCCGTTTTATGGACAGTTACGCGGTTGCTGCGGTCGATGAATCCATCTGGATAGCTCGCGCCAAAGCTGGTGATCAGGAAGCATTCGAGGCGATCTTCCAGCTGTACGAGCGTCAGATATACGGGTTCATCTACCGAATGATGGGGAACGCCGAAGACGCGAACGATCTGACGCAGGAATGCTTCATTCGTGCGTATCGTGCCCTTTCTCAGACCAACGACGATCTCAACATCTCGGCGTGGCTTCACCGGATTGCGTCGAACGCCTGTCTTGATGTCCTGCGGCGGCGTCAGCGAATACGCTGGTTGCCATGGGAATCACACAAGCACGAGCATCTTCTCCACGGGAAGACGCTCGACGAACCGGAAAGCAATGCGCTGAGAAGCGAGACCCAGATGGCCGTTCAGCAGGTCATCAGTCAGATGAGTCCCCGCAACCGAATGGCCCTCATCCTCCGTGAATACGAGGGAATGTCCTGTGAAGAAATCGGGCAGATAATGGGGCTCTCACGCTCGGCAGTGAAATCAATTCTCTTCCGGGGGCGAGAGGAATTTCGCCGCATCTATAAGGCGGTGGAGGAAAACTCTGAAGCATGACTCGCGGTGAGTGCGATTCCATCCGGCCGCTAATTTCGGCCGCACTCGATGGAGATCTGGACGAGCAGGAGTTCGTCCAGTTGTCGGAGCATCTCGCCTCATGTACTGAATGTCGAAGAGTCCATCAAGAGTACAACCAGCTTCGAGATGACCTTCGCTCCACCCCACCCCCGGCACCACCACCTCAACTTGCCAGAGACGTCTGGAAAGAAACCGTTGAAAAACCCGATCCGCCAGCGATTGTCCGCTTGTTCAGTCGAACAAGTGTGAAGTTCGGCATGTCCACAATGGCGGCCTCTGTGGTCGCGATTCTGGCTGCAGTCCTCTTCATTGCCCACAACTACGACCAGCGATCTGTTCCAACCGTCGCCAGTTCCCAGCCGGAAATCGGCTCGACGAGCCCCTGGCCAGTCAGCCGTCCTGTTGAAATCGAGTTCTCGAAACAGATGGATCGAGATTCGGTGGAAGAGAATCTCAGGATCTGGCCGAGCTCCGAGCAGGAACGGTTGCCGAAGAGCTGGTCCGGAAACACGTTGATCATCGGACGATCCGAAGAACAAAGTGTTCTTCTGCGTCCTGAGACAGACTACCGCATCACCATCCTGGAACACGCTCGAGACCGACACGGCAACGCTATCGGCGACTTCTGGGTCCTGCAGTTTCGCACCGCTCAGCCAGATGTAGCGATCGCAACCCCATCGCCGGATGATTCTGGCGAATCAAGAGAAGAGCCGACACTGGACCAGGAATCGAGCTCAGCCTGGATGTTCGGTCAGGGCAGCGACGATGATGACGACGAACAGGAGCCATCCTCGTCTGAACCTGATGAGTCAGACGGACGCGAGCGCACTGAGGCTACTGCCGAGGATGTCCCCGACCCCAGCACCGGAAACGGCGGAAATACCGAAGAAACCCAGCAACCAGAGCAGCAAGACCATCAGGAACCTACCGCTGAGCCCGAACCTGAACCGACTGAGCCGCAGCCGACGGCGGAACCCGAACCAGAGCCGACGGCAACACCGCGACCTGATCCGACGCCGGAACCGACTTCAACCCCGGAACCGGACCCAACCGGTACCCCGGAGCCGTACCCGGTGCGCGGAGCATTCGGCGATGTGTACTGGGGCAACTCGTCTATTCAGGAGGCGCTCGGAAATCCGGTCCAGAACGCGCGAACGTTCACCGGGTCAGAGCAGGA
>SLMJ01000090.1 GCA_007133615.1 Thermomicrobiaceae bacterium
AGCCGTTCCAGCAAGCTCATCCCGATGCTTATCGCCACCAGAATCGAGACGATGAGAATGTCAATGTAGGAAAGATCAGGTGTCACGCCGGTGTTTCGCTCTCTGCTTCGACCGGCATCGCCCACTGGACTGCCGCAGACATGTCATCAAATATCCGGGCCTGACCCTCGCGGACTGCCAGAATCATGTCAGCGAATGATGCTGCCTGCTCAAACGTGTGGCTGACCATGATCACCGTAATTCCGAGTTCATCCGCAAGATTGCGTATCATCCGCAGAATCACCTCTGCGGATCGTGGATCCAGCGCTGACGTCGGTTCATCGAGCAACAGAACTCGTGGCTCCAGGACGAGTGCCCGCGCGATCGCAACCCGTTGCTGCTGGCCAACTGAAAGCTCCCGCGTATTCACGTCGAGCAATGTTGCGGGAAGATCGACACGTTCCATCGCCCGACGGGCCGATTCGTCTGTCAGCTCGGCACGCTTTGCCAGCGTCAGTGGCCGGTTGAGGTTCTCGCGGACAGTTGCGTCTGACAGATGCGGTTGCTGGAAGACCATTCCTACGTTGCGCCGCAGTTCCGGCGGGTCAATCGCGGTGATATCGACTCCATCCAGCAGAATCTGTCCATCTTCCGGGTCATCCAGGCGATTTATCAGCCGGAGCAGGGTTGTCTTCCCGCTACCAGACGACCCGATAATTGCGACACGTGCTCCGGCCGGGATTGTGAACGTGACCCGATCGAGAACCGTGAGCAAATCCCCACCCGGGCGCGTTCGCGTTCGACTCACCTCGTTATACGTTACCGACATTCCCTGACCGATCTCAGTGCGCTATTAGAGACAACCCAACTGTTCGCATCGTGGGCGACGGTACTCCCAGGCGTCCTCATGTCTCGCGCTCTACTCTGTGGGGATCACCGGCAGAACAATGTGGGACGGATGCTCCCGATCATGATGAATCGTGTTCTCGGCCACCTGTTTTCGCAGATTCCGGTTCAGCGGCTCCCCTGTGTTCGGATTGACATCGAACCGTGGGAAGTTGCTACTGGAGATGTCGACCCTGATCTTGTGCCCCTGCTGAAAGACGTTGCTCGTCGGATACATGACGATCTCGACTTGCTCGATCGAGCCCGGTTCCATCAGCTCCGCCTTTTCGCGAGCGTTCCGGTACCGCAGTCGTTGAATGCTGTCCGAGATGTTCAGGGCATACCCTTCGGGATAGTCCGGGTTTGGTGGGTAGACATCGATCAGTTTGACCGTAATATCGGTATCCACGGCCGTTGATGAAACCCAGAGCACAGCGGTCAACGGGCCGGTTACTTCCAGGTCTTCGTTCAACGGAGGTGTCTCGAACACCAGCACATCGTCTCGCGCCGACAGCGGCAGATAAGGCGGTTCCGCACCGTAGATATCCGGCGTCGTGCGTTGATCCTGACCGCCGATCTTGACGATCAGCCCCCAGCGGTCAGCCTGATCGACTTTCGCATCGATCTCTGCTGGCACGTCGAAGAAGTCGGACAGCGAAGACATGTTCCCACCGACCGTTGGCACCGGGTCGTCCGGATCGAACCGGAAGCTGGACGATGCCCGCGGTTGCACGGGAGTCTCCGGGCTGAGCCGGCCTCCCTGAACGAGGTAAAGGTTGGAGTAGTCCGTCCGGGCCAGCGGCCACTCCTGCTCGCTCCGCCACTCGCCACCATGGAAGAGACGGCCTTCCTTCGTCTTGTGTCCGTCCCCACCACCCATCACGAAAATGCGGACCGGAGGATCATCAGCGATCTCGTTGGGCACGCCCTTCAGCCAGTGATCGAAGAAGCGCAGGTGATGATCCCGGAAGTCATCGGCAAACGCGGCGCCCATCGTCGCATCGGGTCCGAGCTCGACATCCCCGGCGAAACTGACGTCCTGTGTCTTTCCGCCGTGGGTCCACGGTCCCATGATCACTCGAACCGGTCCCTGCTTCCGGGCCTGAAAATCGACAAAACAATCGAGCGTCGACCGGGTGTAGGAGTCGTACCAGCCGCCGGTGAAGAGGATCGGAACGTCTGAATGATTCTCCGCCCAGTGCTCGAAACTGAATCCCGGATGCTGCCAGTACTCGTCGTAGTCACCGCTACCCATGATGTCTGCGGCCCACTGCTCATAAGATGGCACCAGCGCCAGCGGGCTCTGGCCTGTTTTCAACGGAAGTTTTCTGAACCACTCCCGCGTTCTGGCCGAGGCAACTGCCTGCTGGATGTGCGGTTCGGCCATCGCCTGTGGACTGGTCGCGGCTCCCATGAATGCCCAGGCGAGAAACCGGAGCTCAAACGCGCCGTTATGTCGAACTGAGCTGGTGTGCGCATTGTATCCGCCCTGGTTGACGTACATTGCCGCAAGACCGTCCGGATTGAGCGAAGCCAGCGCGTTCTGCGTCCAGGCGGCATAGGATGTCCCGAACGTGCCGATCTTTCCATTGCACCACGGCTGCTGGTGAATCCATTGAACCGTGTCGTAGCCGTCCTCGGCTTCCTGGCGGAGGAAGTAGAAATCGCCCTCAGAGCGATACCGCCCCCGGCAGTCCTGAACCACGCAGACGTATCCCCGGCGGGCATAGAACTCACCCTTGTCTTCCATCACCGCTTGCTTGCCCTTGTTGTACGGCGTTCGCTCCATCACAACGGGGAACTGGCCGTCGAGCGGTTCGAACCCGTCCGCCGGGCGATAGATGTCAGTTGCGAGCTGGACACCATCCCGCATCGGGACCATCACGTTGTAAACGACAACGACATCGTGGGCGGGGGTTGAGGGAGCTGGGGCAGACATTGAGATTCCTCCTGTGCACTGGCGAAAGCATCTTCGGCATTGTAGCAGGGGATGCGGCGACTCAGGCGTGGTTCTGGTTCAGCACCCGGTTCAGCAGATCGCGCTCGAACGGCACTCGCCAGCGCTCCATGACCGGAAACGAGTCGAGATCGTTCAACCCGGCCCGGGCCAGCGTTTCCGCGGCTTCACGATCACCTTCCAGCGAGAGAAGCTCCGCCTTGACCCGAAGATCGATCGGCATTGCGACATCGAAGCCTGCCGCACGGTTGAGGTACTCCGAGGCACCGTCCAGATCCTTGCGGTGCGCGGCGGTCAGCCAGGCGCGCTCGTGATAGAGCGAGGCGTACCCGGCAAGCGAGGACAAAACGTACGGGCGAACGTTCGGATTTGATTCGTGCAGCCAGCGTTCGAACGCCTGCAGGTGCCGGTTGGCCGAACTCAGATCACCGTGGTCCACAGCCGAAAGATAGGCAAAGCAGAGTCCCATGAGGTGATCCGCTGTCGTATCCGGCACGGAGATCGCCTCCTCGAGAAGCTCCCGATCCCATTTCGCAGGTCGCTCACCGAGCGCCATCCGGGAGGCGATCGTCATCGTCGCCAGCATCCGGTTCGCCTGGTCGGCACTACCTCGAAGCAGCGACGAGAGTATGGTCCCGCCTGTGAGAACCTCCGCCAGGCCCACGATGAATGCTCCCAGAGGAGCAGATATCCAGAGCGCAGCGACCTGTGTGCTCATTCCTGGCTCATCAACGGTTGGCCAGCCGAGCGAGCGGGCTTCGGTGAAGGACCAGATGAGCAGCGCCAGGCTGGTGACCAGACCGATCGACGCATAGATGATCAACTGGTTCCGCCCGAACCTGCCCTGCACCGGGACCATCAGGACGCTGCCGACGAAGTGTCGCCATGACTGATTAATCCCGACTCCCCAGCCAATCTCGCCGCCCAGCCGGATCTGCACCGGGCCAAACGCCACGAACCCTGGACGCAGGCCGACCAGCAATCCACCGAGAATCGAGACGAGCGATACAACCGCCCCGATTGCGGTCACGGCCAGGGCAACTGTTAATGGACGCAACAGGAAGAACAACAGGTCGCTGATCTGATGCTCGATCTCCGGAAGCAGCAAGACCAGCAATGCCAGGATGGTCACGTTCACCGGGCTGACAATTCGCGAGAAGGACGACCGCTCGTTCCGGTCTCGCGGTGGGGCAATCCCATTGCGCGACTCGCTCATGGGATGTTCCTCCTCTGCCAGAGATGGCTCGACGTCGTGTGTTCCGCCCCAGCATATCGCGCCCATGCGTTTTACGTGGCATATTTCAGGAGTTGACCGTGTGTGCAGACCGGGATGGTGTATGGCGCAATCGACCTATCAACCAGCAGAAACCCGCATCCGCATTTTCGATCCCCCGATTATGACCCTCGTTGTCTACGGCGGCGTTATCGTCGTCTATCAAGCCGGCGAGGTCGATACACCGCTCGGAAGAATGCTCTTGATCCCCGCCCTGCTGGGAGCGCTGATCGTGCCGATCATGACGTTCCGGGCACTGGGCCACACGATTATGTCCAGCCTCGGCGGCGGAAAACTGTTGCGGTTCACGAGCGGTCCCCTGCTGATCCATCGCGTCAACGACCAGCTCAAGCTGGGTTTCAACGTGCGCTGGGCACGTTACGCCGGAACCGCGATCACGGCGCCCGAACCAGACGCGGATCTGCGGCGCTGGATTCGCTGGCGGGAAACCGGATCGTTCCTTGGGATGCTCGCTTACGTCGGCCTCGTCTTGCTGATCGCAGACTGGTTACGTGGACAGGCTTTCATTTCGGATTTCCCGGATCGCGCCCGACTGCTGGAGACCATCTCCTTCGGACTGAGCGTGCTCGTCATCACCCTCGGTGTCTGGCAGCTGATCAATCGGCACGTTCCCCGGATCTGGCGGATGAGCCGGGGTGGACAGGGTGCCGAGCGAGAGGCGTCGATCATTGGAATGACCTCACTGCTGATGGTCGGGCATCGACCACAGGAGTTTCCCGAGCGCTGGGCCACGCTCGCGCGCTGGGATGATGACGAATCGATCGAAGGCCTCTACGGCTACCGTTTCGCCTACCTGCATGCGCTCGATTCCGGGGATCTGGACGCTGCCGAAGAGTATTTCCAGTATCTCGACGATAACGCCGAACGCCTGCCGAATCGAATGCGGGAGCAGATCATTGAGCTGGAACGCCCGTTTGTCGAAGCCTGGATCCGCGACGATCCGGACGCAGCCCGGGAGCAACTGGATGAACTGGGCCAGCGGATTGTCGACCAGCACCGGATGCGCCGGGTACAAGCTGCCGTGGCACTGGCCGAAGGCGAGACACAGGTCGCCCGGGAGTACGCCACAGAAGGACTTAACGCCGCTGCTCCGAAGCTCGACGACGGTGAAGTGAAAGCAGAAGCGGCGATTCTGGAAGAGATCCTGCAGCGGACCGGTGGCGACATCGGCGAAACCGTCTGGGAAGGGTATGACGATCCGGACGACGAGCCGGATGACGTTGAAGACGACGAGGAGATGGAGCCCGAATCGGAAGAACGCGTTACCGGCGAGGCGACTTCCCGCCAGTAACGCTGCACTTGCCTCGCTAGCCTTCTTGAGGCGGAAGCATCTCGATTCCGTACCGGGGAGCAGCCTCCATCACCCTGGCGATCTGCGCTTCCATGTCAGCAGGCGGAACGTTGGACGGATCGTCGACTGGTTGCCCGACTTCACGGAAAAACTTCTCGTGAATGCCACCGGGCGAGTTGATGATCAGCATCCTCGCGGGTTCACTGCCGGAATTCTGAAACGCGTGAATCGTCTCCGTTGGCACGTACACGTGCTGACCGGCACCGACTTCGATCGATGACTCACCCAACACAAACGTGTAGGTGCCTTCCAGGACATAGAACGCTTCACTGTCTTTGTGTTGAATGTGAGGCGGAGTTCCCCCGCCAGGTGCCGTTATCGTCTCAACTATCGTGTACGCACCATCTGTCTGATCGCTGGTGATCCTGAATGTGATCAGTTCCGACAACACCTGGACCATTGTTCCCTGAAGGGATGTCTCAGGCTGTGTTGGGGTTGTCTCAACCACGTTGACCAGGTCCTCTCGCTGCTCGTGCGTCAGCACGATGGCCATTTGCCAGTCGATTCGGCGATCAATCCGGCCGAATCCACTAGCTAAAGCGGGGTTGGTTCTTCTGGTTACGTGGGTTCAGTTACTGGAATCCTGCTCGAGAGCCTGGAGCTCATCAACGATCATCCGGAGCTCGGCGGCCCGGGCATGCATGCGAACGAGTGGCTCATTCCGGTAGTCGAAAAAGATGATGTCGACGTGATCATCAGCATCCACCAGCTCTGAGCCTGAATAGTCCAGCTCGATCGTGAGGATCGGGGTAATCCGCTCGCTGCCCGTTCCTCGAGCAGGCTGCGCGCAAAGGCGTCGTAGCCCTCGTGGATGAGCGCGGTCAGCAGTGGGTGCTGGGGATGTCCGGTCTGCACCAGGACCTGGCCGGCACGGTCGCCGCGCCCCGCGCGCCCGGCTACCTGGATCAGTAGCTGCCCGGTGCGCTCGGGGCCGCGGAAATCGGCGCTGAACAGTCCGCCATCGATGTCGACCACCACCACCCGGGTCACCGCCGGAAAGTGGTGGCCCTTGGCCAGCATCTGGGTGCCCACCAGGATGCAGGGGCCGCCGCGCTCCACCCGGGCCAGCAGTGCCTGCAGGGCGTGTCGCCGCCCGGTGGTGTCGCGGTC
>SLMJ01000175.1 GCA_007133615.1 Thermomicrobiaceae bacterium
ATCTCCCCCAGCGACATAACCACGAGCACGCAGACGCCGAGGATCGGAACGCCCAGCGCCGCGACGATCAACGCGATCAGGCACCCCATGCCTTTCGGGGACTGGCCGGTCTCTCGTCGTTCGCCTATCGCTCGTGCCAGGTACACCGTATTGACGAGGAAACCGGGTACCCAGAGCGCAAAATAGAGGACCAGTGCGAGAACCGCGTACCGGACGTAGTTTTCCCCTTGGGCAGACGGTGTCGATTCTGCGTCCGTTGATGCTCTGAGTTCGTCATTCTCCATTGAGTCCCCTGTAGTTCAGTCCTGGTGGACGGATTTCCGCCATCTATACCACAAACGAGTTCTACGGTATTGTCACCAGGCGACGTGCCGGGATCTCCCTGACGATTCCTACGCCTCGGAGAGGGACGCGGTTGAACATTCGCGGCAGTATCGGCGACTGGTACCAGCGTAATCGGGTTCTGACCTGGATCTGCGCGATCATCGCGGTCAATCAGCTCGGGTTCGGCAGCATTGTCCCGGTTGTTCCGCTGTATGCCCAGTCGTTCGGCGTGTCGCAATCGCTCATCGGCCTGACGATCGCCGTCTACGGATTCGCCCGGTTCGCTGCCAGTATGCCAACTGGCTGGTTGGCGGACATGTTTGGGCGGCGATGGTCGCTGGCGGCCGGTGGATTCGTCACCGTCTTCGGCAACCTCATCTGCGGGCTTGCGCCCAGTTACGAAGTGTTTCTGGTCGGCCGGTTCATCGCCGGATGTGGCGCGGCGATGGTGCTGGTTTCCGGGCAGATCATCCTGGCGGACATCACAACTGCCGAGCACCGCGGCCGGACAATGGCGATTTACCAGGGGGTGTTCCTCTTTGCCGTTGGCTTCGGCCCGCTACCCGGCGGCATCCTGGCGGAGTGGGGCGGGCTCGCCTTTCCGTTCTATGTCTATTCGGTCCTGGGCGGGGCCGCAGCGGTGCTCGCGCTCTGGCGCCTGGAAGAGACCCGGCATTACCGCCCGCTGGAGGAAGACGAGGAGCTTCAACTCGGGTTTCTCGGACAGATCAAACTCATCGCCTACGACAAGGCGTTCCTGCTGGTCTGCCTGGTCTCGTTTGCGCAGTTCTTTGCAAGGACAGGTGCAATCTTCAATCTGGTGCCGATTCGAGCAGAGAACGTCATGGGTCTGAGTCCAACCCAGATCGGCTTTGGCCTGGCGTTTGTCAGTATCGTCAGCCTGATCCTCGCTTATCCGTCTGGCTATCTAGTGGATATGTTCGGTCGCAAGACCGTGATCGTGCCGTCGACGTTGATTAGTGCCGGCGGCCTTGCGATGTTCGCCTTCGAAGGCGGGTTTGGCTGGTTCCTGTTTGCCTGCTTCGTCTGGGCGGTAGGCGGCGGGCTGGCCGGTGCCGCCCCGGCTGCGTATGCCACCGACGTTGCGCCGAAGGGCATGCAAGCTGCGGCAATGGGAACCTACCGCATGATGGCCGACTCCGGCTATGTCTTCGGTCCGGCACTGCTTGGATTCGCGGCAGACGGCTTTGGAGCCGGGAACTCGTTGATCGCTGCTGCGACGTTCGTCGGCATGTGTGGCTTCGCGTTTGCGGCGTTTGCTCCAGAGACGTACCGACGCGGCGTCAACCAGCGAGAGCAGGCGGAGGAGCCGGTTGAGTCGTCCAGGTAGCGGAACCCGCATCCAGTGCCTGTGCCACTCGTCCTGATAACAGGGCGCTACATGTCGCCGATCGCACGAACCTGAATCTGGAGCTCAAGCGAATGAACGCTGAACCGTCGCCATCCGTCGAAAACCGCCCTCGTTGCGCCTGGGCGAACAGCGATGACCTGATGGCCCGTTATCACGATGTCGAATGGGGTAAACAACCCGAATCGGATCGCGAGTATTTTGAAGCACTGACGCTGGAGTCGTTCCAGTCCGGCCTTTCCTGGCGGACGATTCTTCATCGGCGCGACGGTTTTCGTATGGCGTTCTCCGGCTTTTCGATCCCGGTTGTCGCCAATTTCACCGAGCATGAGGTTGAAAAGCTGCTTATGGATGAAGGGATCATCCGGCACCGCGGAAAGATCGAGGCGACCATCCACAACGCCCGGGCATTTCAGATGATTCAGGAGGAGGCCGGGTCGTTCCGCGACTGGATCGCCGAGATGCCGCCGGATCCGGTTGTGATTCACAAGGCGTTGAAGCCGCACCTGAAGTTCTTCGGCCCGACGACCTGCGAGAGTTTCCTCGAGGCGGTCGGCAAGATCCCGCCACCGCATGATCCGGAATGCTGGAAGGCTCAGTCGTAGACGTGATGCGTCCGGATTTCCAGATAGCCCTCATTGACGCGCGTCTCAAACGTCGGCTGTGGGTATGCAGCTGGCCCGGTTACCACGGCCCCATTTTCCAGTTTGAAGGTGCTGCTGTGAGCCGGGCAGGTAATGCAACCGTTGTCTACCTCGCCACCAGACAGCGGACGCCCGAGATGCGAGCAGATATCCGATAGGGCATAGAACTGTCCGTGGGATTTGATCACGACCACCGGCACGTCGTTGACCTCGAACCGATAGGGCTCGTTTTCGGTGAAGTCGTCAGCGGAAGCGATCGGCGTGAACTCTTCGGGTTCTGCCGGTGGTTCAGCTCGATTGACTGCCACCATCCGATCAAATACCAGCTCACCGCCAAGATAAGAACCCGCGATGGTCAACCCGAACCCAAGTGTGGATACGATCTGACCAGCGCCTCGTGCTCCGGCTTTCCGCAGGATGAGCGACGTCAGGTACATCCCGGTCGCCGCGCTGTTGATCAGTCCGTGAAGCAATCCGGTGCGCTGGGTGCTTCCTTTGGTGTGTTTCCAGTCTGCCCACCCGGACACCGATGCCGCTGAGGCTCCAACCAATCCGAATGCGATCGCTGCATCCGCCCCTGGACCAAGGCCCTTTTTCCCGAACGCTACCTCGGCGGTATCCAGAACCATGGCCGTTGCCCAGGCTCCGGTTGGGATGTCCGAGACGGTTGCGTGAAGTGGGTGTCCCATGAACGAGCCGTGCAGGATGTTCCGAATCGGCCACTGTGCCCGGCCGAGTTTCTCATAGGCCCCGACGACCACATTGTCTTCGATCACGTTCGTGAGCTCGTGGACCCACTCCTGATTTTCGGCACGTCGGACCACCTGCTTGATTGCCCTGGCAGATTCCATAGCTGCGTCCTTCCGTATTGATGATCGGTGATTTCATATGGAAGGTTCGCAACAACCGGGCCGGGATGGCGTCAGAGAGGGACACCGTCTCGCCAGAGCTGGCGCCCCAGGTCGGATGTCTCGTCCAGTGAGAGATAGGCAGTCTCTGGCTCGGGCGATTCCGGCAACTGCCGGAGAAAACCGATCCGGCTTCACAAGTGGGAGTAAACCTCGATCGCAACGGAGGCCGGCGCGAGTGAGACCACTAGATCCGATGGGGTCGTTTCGACGACCTTGCCTTCTTCGATCCTGATGCTGACCGGTTCGCCGGTGTCATCACACGTTGCCGTAACGATGGCGTCGATCTCGAGACCGGCCGGGATACCGACAGCATCCAGCGCGCACCAGGTGCCGAAGGTGCGGGTACCGATCTTCAAAGACTGCCGGGCGGGATCCAGCGACAGACCCCCGGCCCCGATGATCCGGCCATCGTCCTGACGACTGCGCAAACGCCCTTCATTCAACATCGAGTCGATCAGCGCCCCGGCTTCGTCGGGAGCGAGCGCAGTCATACCACTCAGTTCATCAGGTGTCGGCGCATACCCACGAAGGATCGACCGGAACACGGTGTAGGAAACGTGGAATCGGCCCGACCCGCGATTTTCCTCCGCCAGGTCGAGCCATGTTCTGGCAATACGTTCGTTAATATCTGAAACCGAAGACAATCAGTACCTCTTCGCCGGTAGGGGCCGGCCCTGTGCCGGCCCGCTAAGCGGGGGTCAGAGCCGACTACATCAGCCGGAAAACCGGCCCGTGATCATCCGTATGATCGAACGTCACGGCGGCGTCCATCGTCATCGATTCTGCGGTTCCGTCCTGAATCCGGGCGAGCACCCGGCCGCCGCCGTTGATCTGAATGATGGCCAGGCCGTACGGAGCCTGATCTGCAAATTCCGGCGTTGCCACGTTGATCACCGTGAAGCTGATGATCTTGCCGGTCGTTCCTTCGCGAACTGCGGTCCCCATCATTCACCCTTTCCCAGAATCGTCACAACGCAGGTTGCCCCGGAGCCGCCGACGTTGTGCGTCAGCGCGTACTCGACGCCGTCAACCTGCCGTCCCTCGGCTTCACCGCGGAGCTGGAATACGCTTTCGACAACCTGACCGACGCCGCTGGCGCCGACCGGATGTCCTTTTGCCTTCAGGCCACCGCTCGGGTTGATCGGGATCGGTCCATCCCGTCCGGTCCTGCCGGAAACAGCCGCATCTCCGCCCGTGCCTGGCTCGAAGAACCCGAGATCTTCGGTGGCAATGATCTCGGCGATCGTGAAACAGTCGTGCACTTCGGCGAAGCTGATGTCGTCCGGTCTGATCCCGGCCATCTTGTAGGCTCGTTCTCCGGCACGCTGAGCCGCCGGGAGCGATGTGATCTCTTCCCGCTCGTGCAGAGCCAGCGCATCCGACGCCTGACCGAATCCCAGAAACGGTATGCCGGACCGCTTGAAGTCTCCGGCAACGTCTTTCGATGCCAGCACGACCGCCGCCGCGCCGTCACTGATCGGCGAGCAGTCGTAGAGTGTCAGTGGATCGGCGATCATCATCGACTCGCGGATATCTTCCACGGTGATCGCTTTCTGGAACTGCGCGTACGGATTTCCAACACCGTTTCCATGGGCCTTGATCGCGACGGCATCAAGGATGTCCCGATTCTTGCCGTACCGGTGCATGTAGGCGCGCGCCATCAACGCGTAGACGCCCGGGAACGTCAGGCCCGCCTTGGCTTCGCTCTCCCAGTCAGCCGCTTCAGCCAGAATCGACGTTGCTTCGCCGATCGGCGTCGATGTCATCTTCTCGACCCCGACGACCAGCACGACATCGTGCATGCCCGCGCCGATCTGCATCAGTCCGCTCATGATGGCAGTAGCGCCTGAGGCACAGGCGTTTTCTGTTCGGGTACTCGGAACGTGATCGAGCCCGAGTTCCGATGCGACCAGCGGGGCCACATGTTCCTGATGAACGAACGTGCCGGGTGAGAATGAGCCGAGCACCAGCGATTCGATCTTGCTGGCATCAACGCCGGCATCTTCCATTGCCTTGCGACCGGCATCCACGGCGAGTTCGCGGTAGCTCTGCTCACTCCTGCCGAACTTCGTCTCCGCAGCGCCGACAATTACCATTTCACGCATCGGTTTCCCCCTGGTTCGCTGTTGTTCAGCGGTGGGTCGATAGTCAGACCAGTATCGCATATGTCCGCCGAAGCTCTAACTCCTGCGGTATTCGCTATTTGCCCGCCATCATGCCACAATTCCGCCGTTACAGACTCGAATACGACGCCGAAAGGGAGCCACACGTGACCAGCTCATCCGATGACGAACTGCGTAATTCAGATGCTTACTATCATGTTGTGCTGGAACGAATGCCGCCTCTGGCCGAACCTGCCTTCGAGGAGAAGTCGATGCAGGAGCGGGTATGGGGACGGCAATGGGGCGTTCACAACGACGTCGGCCGCCTGCGGATGGTCGCCGTACACCGGCCTGGCGACGAGATCAAGCTGATCGATCCGAGCAAGTACGATCCTTCGGTTGCTGCGGTGCTCGATGCTGACGAGGCCTGGTACTGGCGGGATCAAACCGGCCCGGATCTCGAACTGATGCAGTCGCAGCATGATCAACTGGTTGCTGCACTGAAGGCCGAAGATATCGAAGTCGTCCACGTCGATTGTGCGCCAACGAACCCCCACGCCACCTTCACGCGCGATATGGCCTTTGCGGTCAAGGGTGGGGCGATTGTTTCCCGGATGGGCCTGGTCGGCAAAGATCCGGGCTATGGGCGCCGTGGCGAAGAAGCCTACATCACGCAAAAACTCGCTGAACTCGGCATGCCGATCCTTCACACGATCCATGGAACCGGCCTGATGGAAGGCGGATCCTTCACATTCCTGACGAACGACGTTGCCGCTGTCGGCATGTCCTTCCGGGGGAACGAATCGGCCGCCCGGCAGATCGAGGGAGTTCTGAACGAGCAGGGTGTCCGGTTGATCCGGGTGCCATTGACCGGGTTCTCCTTGCACATCGATGGTGGCCTGGTAATGGTTGATCACGACAAAGCGCTGGTGAATGTCACCCGGCTGCCCTACTGGTTCCTGGACGAGCTAGCTGACCTTGGCATCGAGCTCATCCATGCCTGGCCGACCGAAGGAAAGGCAGTCAACTCACTGGCGGTGCGACCGGGAAAGGTGATCATTGCCGAAGGTTGTCCTCGAACGGTCGAACGCTTGAACGACCGGGGTGTCGAAACCGTCGAGATTCCGTACGACGAGGTGCTGAAGAACGGCGGGGGTATTCATTGTTCGACGCTGCC
>SLMJ01000400.1 GCA_007133615.1 Thermomicrobiaceae bacterium
CATGGCGTCCGTTGTCGGTCGCGTTCGGGAATGTTCGATCTTCGATGTGAAGTTCATGGTGCTGGGTCACAACACCATCCGTGGCGCTGCGGGAGCATCGATCCTCAACGCCGAGTTGCTTGTGAAGAAGGGATATATCAGCTAACGAAGCACAACTACGGTCCGTGTGTGCTACTCCCCTCTCCTGGAATTGGGAGAGGGGCAGAGAGTTAGTGCGCCTACGCAGTTTTGGCGGTTGTCTCTCGCAGCTTGATCGACAATTCGTCGTTGAGACTGCCAGACGTGTACCCCTTGAGATCGAGTGTCACGAAACGATAACCGGCGTCCTTGATCCCGGTCTGGATCTCGTCGTGATGTTCGATGATCCGGGGGAAATCTTCCGGCGATACTTCGATCCGGGCGATCGCATCGTGATGCCGGACACGGAAGCCGCGGAATCCGAGTTGCCGGAGCACCCGCTCTGCCTCGGCAACCTGCTTGAGTTTCTCAACCGTGATCGGGGTGCCGTACGGAAATCGCGACGACAGACACGCGAAGGCAGGCTTGTCCCAGGTCCGAAGATCCAGGGCGTTTGAGATCTGCCGGATCTCATCCTTGGTCATGCCGATTTCCTCATACGGGCTCAGGACGCCGAGATTGCGGGCAGCCCTGAGTCCCGGGCGATGATCACCCAGATCATCGGCGTTGGTGCCATCGATAATTACGTCGAACCCGCGCTGTTCCCGCACCCGTTCGAGATGGCTGTAAAGTTCGCTCTTGCAGAAAAAGCACCGCTGGTGAGAGTTCTGGGCGTATCTCGGGTCGGTCAGTTCTTCGGTCTTACACAGGACGTGCTCGACGCCGATCTCCTCGGCAAGCTCCCGAGCTTCCTGCATCTCTTCGTCCGGGTACGTATCGGACAGGCCAGTCGCGGCAATCACGTTCTCCGAACCAAGCGCATCCACTGATGCCTTCACGAGAAGCGTGCTATCCACTCCTGCGCTGAAGGCGACGACCACGTTGTTGAATGAGCGAATTCTGGCGGTGAGCTCGTCGTAGCGCGACTGCAGTTGTGGGTTCTCGAACACGGATGCCTCTGTTTCTCGTACAATGCGGTGATGCCTGACTAACGCCGTCAGGATAGTATCAGAATGCGGATAAGCCGGTCAATCAATGAAACTGCCGATATAGCGTACGTACGCAACAACTGAGGCCCACTCACAGTGTCCGTACACTAATTCAGAAATCAACTATACGGCCTTATTATGAGTTCTGAGCAGGATCAAAACCATAGTCCGGACTCACCCTCAGCTGTTCCTCAGGCAGCCTCCGATGTGCTCGATCGGATGCGTCGCCGATTTCTCATCGGACTCGGTTTCGGTATTCTGGTCGTCGCCGGCGTTGTGATTGCCAGCGATGGCCCCGCCCTCTGGCAGACTCTCAGGGACTTCCAGTGGTGGCTACTCCCGCTTATTCTCTTCCTGACGATCGTCAATTACGCCGGTCGATACGTGAAGTGGGAATTCTACGTCGACCTGCTCCAGGTCGAGGGGTTGAAACGTCGAACCAGTCTGATCATCTTCCTGGCCGGGCTGGCGATGGCAATCACGCCCGGAAAAGTCGGCGAGGTGCTCAAGGCGTATCTGGTTCGTCGGGCCACCGGGACGCCAATGGCCGTAACCGCTCCGATACCGCTCGGCGAGCGCCTGACAGACGGGATCGCCATGTTGATACTGGCATCGTTCGGATTGCTGATGTTCCAGTACGGCTGGCAGTTGTTGCTGGTGGCCGCCGTCGGGGCGCTCACTGTCATCCTCATCGTGCAGAACCGTCGCCTCGTCGAGTGGATCCTTTCGAAGCTCGAGCACGTTCCGATTGTCGCTCCCAGAGTCAACGTCCTGTATCGGCTCTATGACTCCACCTTCATTCTGCTGAAGAATCGCAATCTCCTGATCGCTACCGTCATAGGCACGATCTCCTGGGCCGGTGAATGCCTGGCCTTTTATGTCATCCTGATCGGGCTCGGAATGCCGGCCGACACCGAGTTTCTGATCCTGGCCTTTTTCGTCATGGCCAGCGCTACGGTGCTCGGCTCATTGTCGATGCTACCCGGTGGTCTGGGAGCAGCCGAAGCGTCGGTTGCCGGATTGCTGATCGTGCTGGTTTCGGACGAACTGATGACCACCGAGATCGCCGGCGCCGCCACGTTGCTGGTGCGGTTCGCAACGCTCTGGTTCGGCGTGCTTATCGGCGTGGGTGCATTGATGTTGATCGAGCGGCACTTCCAGAATCTCGAGCCAGTGCAGATTGCAGGAGATGAGTGGTAACCAGAAATAGAAACACCCGGCGAGAAGATTCCCGCCGGGTATCTTTCATTCTCTGGGCTGGCCAACCGGACGGTTAGTCGCGGCCGGGAGGCGTCCGGCTATCCCGCGGGCGACGCATGATCTGATCGCTGTCTCCGCCGGATGATTCCTTCCGGCGCTGCATTCGCGGTTCATCTCCGCCCTCGGGCGCGCGATCGCGGTCACCCCCGCCTTGCTGACGGCGCCGATCTCCGCCGCCACCGCCGCGACGTTCTCCGCCACCACCGCCGCGGTTTCCATCGCCGCCGGAACTGCCACCGGAATCATCGCTGGCTGCGTCTGGCAGCATTCGCTTCCGAGAAAGGTTGATCTTGCCATCGTTGCGGATCGCGCTAACGACGACCGTCACCTCCTGGCCGACTTCCACCACGTCTTCGACCTTCTCAACCCGCCGGTTCTCCAGTTCGGAGATGTGGACGAATCCGTCCTTCCCGGGAAGGATCTCGACGAACGCGCCGGAGGCGATGATCGTCTTGACCTTTCCGGTGTAAACCTCGCCGACTTCGGGAACCTTTGTCAGAGCTTCGACGCGCGCGATCGCAGCGTCAGAGCTGGCCCGGTCAACCGAGCTGACGTAGACGGTGCCGTCTTCTTCGACTTCGAGCTTGGCGCCGGTCTCTTCCTGGATACCACGGATTGTCTTGCCGCCAGGACCGATCAGCGTGCCGATCTGCTCCTTATCGATCTGAATGCGTGTGATCTGCGGAGCATACGCCGAAACGGCACCACGCGGGGTCTCGATGACCTCGCTCATCTTACTGAGGATGAAGAAACGACCCTTGCGTGCCTGGTCCAGCGCTTCCTGCATGATCTCGGCCGTAATTCCACGAACCTTGATGTCCATCTGAATCGCCGTAACACCGTCACTGGTTCCGGCAACCTTGAAGTCCATGTCGCCGAGCGCATCTTCCACACCCTGGATATCACTCAGGATCGTGTACTTACCGCTATCTTCTTCTGTGATGAGCCCCATCGCCATCCCGGCAACCGGCGCCTTGATCGGCACGCCGGCATCCATGAGCGACATCGTGCTTCCGCAAACGCTCGCCATCGAGGTCGAACCGTTCGAGGTCACGACCTCGGAAACCAGGCGGAGTGTATACGGGAAATCATCTTCGCTCGGCAGCACTGGAATCAGGGCCCGTTCAGCGAGGGCGCCGTGTCCAATGTCTCGACGGCTTGGCCCGCGCATGAACCTGGCTTCGCCGACACTGTAGGGCGGGAAGTTGTAATGGTGCATGTAGCGCTTGGAATCTTCCAGCCCGATGCCATCGATCATCTGGCCTTCGCCCTGAGTTCCCAGCGTTGCAATTGTGACAACCTGGGTCTGACCACGGGTGAAGATCGCCGAGCCGTGTGTCCGTGGGAGGTAGCTGACTTCGCCCCAGATCTCGCGGATTTCGTCCGGAGAACGGCCGTCCGGTCGCTGTCCGGATTCCAGAATCTCACGCCGGACCATTCCCTTGACCAGGGACTGGTACACATCAGAAACCTCTCGCTCGCTCGGAAGCGACGCGAGTTCTTCTTCAGACATCGTCTCCGGGTTCGGCGTTGTCAGGGCTTCAACGACCTCTGCCTTCAGCGCAGCCGTTGCTTCGATGCGCTGCTCCTTGTCCGGGTGGAACAGTGCCTCGTGCAGCTTGCCCGAAACGTAGTTTTCGACCTTCTCGATCAGCGGCGTGTTCTTCTCCGGTGGAGTGAACTCTCGCTTCGGCTTGCCGACTTCCTCACGGAGTTCGTTGATCACGGCCACAATGCGCTTGATCTCGTCGTGGCCAGCCATGACGGCCTCGATCATCCGCTCTTCCGGAATCTCTTCGGCTTCACCTTCGACCATCATGACAGCGTCGGCTGTACCCGCCACCACCATGTTGAGCTTGCTGTTCTCGAGTTCCGCGGTCGTCGGATTGATGACCAGTTTTCCGTCGATATCGCCGACGCGGACGGCCGCAACGGGGCCCTCCCACGGAATGTCCGAGATCGTCAGGGCGGCGGCCGCTCCAACGATTGAGAGCACGTCTGGGTCGTTCTGCTGGTCGGTCGAGAGGACGGTCGAGATCAACTGAATCTCGGAACGCCAGCCGTCAGGAAACAGCGGCCGGATCGGTCGGTCCGTCAGGCGTGCCGTCAGGATCGCCTTTTCAGAAGGACGTCCTTCACGCTTGATGAACCCGCCCGGAATCTTACCCGCGGCGTACATCTTCTCTTCGTAGTCGACGGTCAGCGGCAGGAAGTCAACACCCGGTCGCGGTTCCTTGGAACCGACGGCTGTTGCGAGGACGATCGTCTCGCCGTACTGAATTGTCACAGCTCCGTCTGCCAGTCCGGCAATCCGGCCATGCTCGAAGGTCATCGTCCTGCCATTGATTTCGAGAGTTTTCTTCGTAATTACTGGGGGCATAACACCTCTTCCCACATCATTCTGCAACCCCGACGATCGGGGGCAGATCATCTGTCGTGATTCCGGATCTGTCCGGTGTGGGAGGGGTTAGGAACTGGCGCTCGGTGAGAAACGGATCAGTGATCTGTCGTGTTTCTCACCGGACTCCAATACCTAACACCTCACCATCGCACCAGCTATCCGGATGCTCGCAATTCCTGCGCCTGTTGAGCGCTTACCATTGTGACCTGTGCTGAACACCGGTCGCAGACAAGACAACGGCCCAGGGATGAAACCCCTGGGCCAATCCATAAGGCATGTCAGCGTCTGCTACTCTGATATCGGAAGGTACCCGCGGGAACGGGAGATTGCGACGCTCCGTCATCAAATTGACCTGGCCTAACGGCGGAGCCCAAGTCGGTTAATGGTCTCGCGATACCGCTCGATATCCTTCTTGCTCAGATAACTCAGCAGACGACGTCGCCGTCCCACCAGCTTCAGCAGACCACGCCGAGAGTGGTTATCATGCGGATGGTCGCGAAGATGCTGAACCTGATTATTGATCCGTTCCGTCAGCAATGCAATCTGCACTTCCGGCGACCCGGTGTCCGAATCATGGGTCTGAAAATCGCTGACAATGTCCTGTTTCTGAGCCTTATGCAACGCCATCTACTCGGCGCCTCCCTCTTCTCCCGCGCGTAAACGATATCCAATTACCTGTCAAGTATAGCAGGGCGGACAAGGCCCCACAATCACGGCGAATTTCCCTGTCTCGCCGGTGTTTCGTGGTCCTTTCACGCGATCGCTTCCTGCCGCGCAACGCTGACCGTTCCAGCCCCGCGCTGCATCGCAACCATACCAGTTCGGCTGATCTCTTTGATGCCATAAGGCCGGATCAGCGAGATCAGTGAATCGATCTTGTCCGACGGACCGGTCACCTCGATCACCAGCGTATCAGGCGAGGCATCAACAATCCGGGCGCGGTAGACCTCGGAGACCAGGCGCATAATGTCGCCCCGGGTTCGTTCACTTGCGGCGATCTTGATCAGCGCCAGCTCCCGCTGGATCAGGTTCTCTCCGGTGACGTTCGTCACCTTGATCACCTCGAGCAACTTGTAAAGCTGCTTCTGAAGCTGCTCGATCGTCTTGTCATCTCCGCGAACCACCAGTGTGATCCGGGACTGTCCGCTGGTCTCGCAGTGCCCGACTGCGATGCTGTCTACATTAAAGCCTCGCTGTCGGAAGAGACTCATGATCCTGTTCATGACTCCCGGCTGATCTTCGACCAGCACGACCAGTGTGTGACTGCGCATTGTTCCTACCACTCCGTTTCGTGCTGTTCGATGATCTCCCGGAACGAACCGCCTGACGGGATCATCGGATAAACGTTCTCTTCCTGATTCACCACGAACTCGACTAGCACCGGACCCTGAACTGACTGTGCCCAGTGGATCACATCCTCGACCTCGTTCGGCTTCGAAACACGCCGTGAGGCGAGTCCGTAGGCCTGGCCGAGCATCACGTAATCCGGACTGGTAATCGGCGTTTCGGAGTAGTTCCGATCATGGAAGAGCTGCTGCCACTGCCGGACCATCCCGAGATAGCCGTTATTGATGATGGCAATCTTCACATTCAGATTGTGCTGGACGATCGTTGCAAACTCGAACAGCGTCATCTGGACGCCACCGTCACCGACGATTGCCCAGACTTCACTATCGGGCTTACCAAACGCGGCACCCATCGCGGAGGGAACGCCGTAGCCCATCGTTCCGAGGCCACCAGATGACAACCACTGGTTTGG
>SLMJ01000034.1 GCA_007133615.1 Thermomicrobiaceae bacterium
CGGCACCCGGGCGCTCTCGTAGTCGCCTCGCTTGAACAGCGCCAGCGCCCAGAAGTGTGGCGGAGTCCAGTAGAAGATCACTGCGAAGAGGATCAGCGCCGGAACGCCGATCGAGTTGGTAACGGCAGCCCAGCCGATCATCGGAGGGACGGCACCCGCCGCGCCACCGATCACGATATTCTGTGGCGTCGCTCGCTTGAGGTACTTGGTGTACATCACCACGTAGGCGAGGTTTCCGATGAGCGCCAGAATCGCGGCCAGCGGGTTGACGAACACAACCAGAATGTAGATCGCCAGAACGCTCAGCGTGACGCCAAAAATCGCGACCTGAACCGGAGCAACACGGCCACTCGGCAACGGTCGCTTGCTCGTCCGTGACATCAGACCATCGATATCCCGGTCGATGTAATGGTTCAGCGCGCTGGCGCCACCGGCCGACATTCCGCCACCGATCATCGTCCAGAGAATCAGATCGAGCGACGGCCAACCGGCTGCAGCGATCAGCATCCCGCCCAGCGTTGTGATGAGGAGAAGCACCATGATGCGCGGTTTGGTGAACTCCACGTAGTCGTTGACGATCTCGCGCATCGGTCGGGCGGTCGGGGCGTGTGCCGTTGTTCCAAATGGATAGCTCAGCGGAACCATGCGATCCAGAACGGCTGCACCGATCAGCAGCCCCCAGATCACCCCGGCAACACCCAGATGGGCAGCGCTGGCGATTGGGTTCTGTTCTGACCAGACGGTCGCCGCACCGATGAAGATCTGGGCAGCGATCAACACGGCCGCTGCGTTGATCAGACCTCGAACCGCCGGAGCTCCGGAGTAAAGACGCCGGGCGAGGCTCGCCGCGACAAGAATTCCGATCGTCGCAAACAACGCGACCCAGCGGTGGGACAGATGCAGATCAATGGCCGTGAATCCACTCGGGACAAGCTGGCCATCGCACAGCGGCCAGCCGGAACAGGCTCCTGTGGCCGATTCGCTGGTTGCAATCGCGCCACCGGCGATGATCAGGCCCAGAACGGCCAGCGCAGATCCGCCGGCGATCCAGCCAAACTGCGTGAATCCCGGGCGTGGCTTGCGTTCAACGTTGTTGCTGTGAAGAAGGGCAAGCAGTGAAGCGCCGACCAGAACGGCGACGAGTACCTGCATCGACCCGATTCGGCTCAACGTGAGGTCAAGCGATGACCCGGTGAAGGTGAGGCCGGAAATCACGATCATCAGCAATGTGCCGATGACCGGGAGGGCAAAGAATGAGCGGGCAGTGGAACGCAGTTGCCAGCCATGAACCAGCATGAGCGCTAGCGCGACGGTGAGTCCTGTCAATGCCCCGCGCAGACCGAACTCGACCGCGGACGTCCACGACCAGAGCGTCTCCGGACTGGCTGTACAGAGATACCAGTCGTCGGTGCAGCCGAGGCTGGAACCAGCAATCCGCACCATTCCTTCAAGCAGCACAAGCAAAAACGCCAGAACCGTCGCCGCCATGGCAACGGTCTGATATCGCATCAAGGTTCCGGGTCCTGAATTCGTTTCAGTCTGCATACAAGCTTCCACCGAAGTCGCGCAGTGGATACAAGCTGGCGTCACTCGACGAGTAACGCCAGACTGACAGCAATAATACCGAAGGGCGGATTATTCCGGAATGCCAGATCCGTTACAGTCCCGCCGGGAATTTCCTGATAGCGCGGACAGTGAGCGCGAAGACCGCTCTCCTACGACGCCGGAGCCTTTTCCACAATCTGCTCGATCATCTTCTGGTCTTCCCGGTCCGCATTAATCAGTTCCCGGCAATACTGGCGAATCGACATCTTGCCACGTGGACTGCCAATTTCCTGATCGATCGTCTCGTCGTCAGCCTGCTGAAGCAGCGAGAGTGTCGCTTCCCGTGCAGTTCCAAACTGGGAAAGCATGATGATCGGCGTCACACCGGTCGCAATCAGTTCATCAAGAACGGCTGCATTGGCGCTTTCATCAACCTGCGATGCATCGTCTCCGAGCGACATGAACTTGATTGCCTGCGACGCGTTGTACTCCCGGTTCCGCATACGCTGGAGGATATCCTGCAGCGACTCACCGTTGTCGGCCTTCTGATCTTTGATGGACAAGAGATCCATGCCGCGAAGCTTCATGTTGAGCTCGCGGTAGATTTCGATCATCTCGTTCATAATTTCCTGATCAGGCATTGTCGACTCCACCCTTCGTCATTCAAGCGTATTCCCCCGACTGGTGCCGGGTATTATAATTGGTATCGTCCTGTGACGGTAGTGCCAGACCGGTACAGTCGGGCACACTGCACGATTACCACAGGCTATCAGCCTCAGCAAGCTATCCAATTGCGAACTGCGTAAGAAACGGTCACCGCTGGTTGTCTGTTATCCAAGCTCTTCCCGAATCGCCTCCAGAACGAGCTTTTCTTCGCCTTCCTGGATCGTCTGCGGGTTAAGCGCGACGGCTATCTGTTCATCTTCGCTGACCGCGATGCGTGGGTTGCGGTTCCACAGTCGCTCCACGAGCTGGTTCCGGTTAAGCTTTGCGTCAGGCCCGAGATTCAGAATCGCCCGGGGATGTGGCTGCCCTGCCTCGCTCGGGAATCCGCGCTCGGCTGTAACACCCGGGAGATCACGCACTCCGTCGATCCAGAACTGGACGATGTCCTCATACCGCTGCAGCGTCGCCGGCTCATCCTGTTTGAGGGACCACTCCATTGCTGCGACGGCGCCCGCCATGTCTTCTTTTGAAACCTTCATCGGGCGGCCGATTGCGTGGTTTGGCGCGCCGTGGTTTCTGCAGCCCTGGATGATGTCGCTCCGACCCAGCACCAGGCCGGTTGTCTGCGGGCCGCGAAGGCCTTTCCCGCCGCTGAAGATTGCGGCATCCGCGCCCAGTTCCTTCGTGAAATACCAGAGGCTGCTCAACGGTGGAATCTGCGCCGCAGCGTCTACGATCACCGGAACCCGCAGCTTCTTCGCTTCCCTGATCACATCTTCCAGCGGCGGTGAGTTCTCTGAGAGCTTCCCGGCGAACCAGAGAATGCACGCGGTGCGGGAGTTGATCGCCCCGATGAAATCGTCGAGATCTCCGCCGACTTCGACGATCTTCGCGCCAGTGATGTCGGCTGAATACCGGTAGCCGTTGTACTGCTCCGGCCGGCAGAGGACTTCGTTGCGCTCGTATCCATCGAGTGCCGGAAACACCATGCGATCGTCCGGCTCGACGCCGGCGATACACGTGGCAACGGAGAGGGTAATGCCCGCCGCCGCGCCTGAGCTGATGTAGCACGCTTCGTTGTTTGTCAGCTCGGCGATGCGCTTTCCGGCCAGATCCTGCAGTTCGTGCAGATCGATGAAACTGCCGGACGCCTCTCTTATCGCCTCAACGACCGGCTCCGGCATCAGAGAGCCGCCAAGCTTGGTCAATGTTGCCGATGCGTTGATAACTGGACGCACACCGAGTTGCTGGTAAACCACTGGGGACTCCTCGTATGACTCGGGCGAATTCCTGCGCTGATATATGGCACTCTAACCTCGGATCGGACGGTGCGCAAGACCCCGGCATTGCCCGGCCTTTCAAGACTCTCCTATGGTAGGATGTTGCCGTTAACGGACATCCGCTACTGGACCGTTTGAACGCGGCTGAAGGAGAAACGTTGCTATGCAATCCGGGACCCGGACACCGCTTCGCTGCCCGCTCTGCGACGGTGAACTGAACAAAACACGTATCAAGCCGATCGGTGATGTCACCGCGCACCTGCGCTGGGAGATTCACGCCGGCGAATGTCCCGAGCATGGCTGGTTTCAGGCGGAAGTTATCAGCAAGCCACCGCGAGAAATCTTTCCGGTACACCGCCTGGGTGGAGCAACCCGACGCGTGCAGATCGAAGAGCGAGACGTTTTCGCCTTTCCGACCATCTGGAACTCGATGGATCCGCGCACTGAAGTGGATCCGATGGATCCCGAACTCTGGAAAGTCGATTGGAAACGGCTGCGGCTCCGGTCGCCAGCCCTGGGGTCCACAACATAGCACCTGTCACGGGCGACGGCTCGGCGTCGCATCGAGAAGAGCGCACAGATGAACGAGCGCCGACCGGAACAGACATCACGATTTCCACATCTGACGCCGTTGCGGCTCCTTATCGTGCTGCTCGTGTTTTACCTGCTGGTGCAGGTGCAGATCATCGTGCTCCTGGTGATCCTCGCCCTGCTCTTCGCCACAATTATCGAAAAGCCGCTCCGCCGTCTTGAAAACCGCGGCGTACCGAGGGCGCCAGGGATTCTCGGCATCTATGCCTCGATTCTCGCCGGCCTCATCGTCCTCGGCATCGTTTTCGTTCCACTAATCACCCAGGAAACCCAGGCGTTCGGCCGACAGGCTCCGGACCTGATCGATCAGGTTGCTGAGAACTGGCGGGAGAGTGATAATCCGATTCTCTCCGGCTCCGGATACCGCTTGCTGACCAGGTTGAGTTTTCAGCTTGAGAACCCACCGCCACCGCCGGGTGGTGCCGCGATTGATGCAGTTGGGCAGGTGGCCGCAGTCGGCCTCGGCCTTGTTTCCATGTTCGTCATCGGCTTCTACTGGCTGATGGAGAAGCGCCTGATACGGGAGCTGTTGCTCGCTCAACTCGATGACAACGCGCAAAACCGGATCAGTCGCATTTGGGATGATGTGGAAGTGAAAGTCGGTGGCTGGTTGCGCGGCCAGTTGTTGCTCTGTCTGATCATCGGTGTGGCCGCCGGGCTCATATACTACATTCTCGATGTTCGCTTCTGGTTCCTGCTGGCCATTCTCGCTGGTGTGATGGAGCTGATCCCGATTCTGGGTCCGTGGGTCGGGGCGATTCCCGCCGTGATGGTCGCGCTACTGGACTCCTGGGAGAAGGCGCTCATCCTGGCGATCGCGCTGGCGTTCCTGCAGCTTGCCGAGAATACGATCCTGGTGCCCCGGATCATGAAAGGGACGATCGGACTGTCACCACTGACTGTCTTCGTCGCCGTGCTGGCAGGTGGCGTCTATATGGGCGTGCTCGGGGCGTTACTCGCCATCCCGATTGCCGCCGGTCTGCAGGTCATCGTTGGTGACCTGATCCGGGAACGGCAGCGGCAGATGCAACTTGCGCCCGCCGGAATGGAGACGTCCTCGCTCGACTGGCGTGGAATATTCGGCCAGTTCCTGACACATGATCAGATCAACGGGCGTGGTGACGAGGAAAACGAAGACGAGTCCTCGCCTTCGGATGAACCGGAACGGCGCCGGGGTTCCTCCGGCCAGCCCGGTGATGACTCCTGAGGTTTCCCGACGAACCTGACGATTGAAAGAAACGGAGCAGGCCGGACGTGCCGGAACTTCCTGAAGTCGAGGCCGCCCGACGGGGCATTCACGAGCAACTGCGGTGTCGCACGATTACCGGAATCGAATTGATCAGGCCAGGTCTGGTCGTCGCTGAAAACGGTTTGAGTCTGGATCTCCTGCAGGGACTCTGCATCGAAGACACATTTCGCCACGGCAAGTACATGGTCTGGCAGACCGAGCCGATGGCTATCGTTGTCCACATGAAGATGACCGGTCAGTTCATCGCCAGGGGCACTGGTATCCCGGGGTTTGTATCAGGCCATCCCGTGCCGGCGTATGACTCGGAGCTTCCGCACAAGTCCACTCATCTCGTCCTCGAGTTCAATGATGATGCCCGGCTCTATTTCACCGACATCCGTCACTTCGCCAGAATCTGGTTGCTGCCGCACGACGAGCTTGCCGATCATCTTGCTGCGTTGCGATTGGGCCCGGACCTGATGTCCCCCGAATTCACCCTGGATGATTTCCGGGCACGGCTTCGGAGACGGAATGTCGGCAGAATCAAACCGATCCTGCTCGATCAGACCGTGGTTGCCGGGTTGGGAAATATCTACGTCGACGAAGTCCTCTGGTACGCGGAAATTCATCCCACACGCACCGCAGAATCGCTGACGGACGATGAGATCGACCGGATCTACGAAGGAATCGTCCGGACGATGGAGATTGCCATCCCGGAAGGCGGCGCCCGGATCAAACACGGCAAGGCGATCCCGGACGTGGGCGAGTTCCCGTTCGTTCACGCCCGTGAGGGGCTACCGTGCCAGCACTGCGGAGCGCCGATAGTCAAGACGCAGGTGAACAACCGCGGCACGTACCTGTGCGAGGTGTGTCAGGTCAGTAGTTGAACCCCAGGATACCCCAGTACCAGAGATACGGCACGAACCCGAGCATCGCCACGGCGATCAGGCTCAGGTGAATCCGCCGGGCGATGGAACCTTCGTCCTGCAGCCAGAGCCGGACGACGAAGACGACGAGCGGGATCGTCAACACCACGGCAATGATCGGCAGCCACAGCAGGATCGTGAACAGCGTCGGTACCTGGAAGAACCCGGGGGTGTCGCTCGCGATCATCACCAGGGTCCCGATCAGAAAGGCGAAGATCAGTCCTGCA
>SLMJ01000285.1 GCA_007133615.1 Thermomicrobiaceae bacterium
CGGTACGTGGGAGATGTCGTAGCCGATCGGCGTGATCGAACAGGTTTCGAAGATACGTTCGATTGAACTGGTCCACGCTCAGAATGTGTCTGGGCACCTTCACTCCCCCTTTTCCCGACAAAACGCGATCGATGCTGCGGGCAATTATAGGGGGATCGGCTCTGATTGAACGAACGATGACGGCCTAGCGCATCGTACTCGGCAGGACGTTGAGTTCGGCGCGGTATTTGGCAACGGTGCGGCGAGCGATCCGGATGCCCTGCTTGGCCAGAAGATCGCAGATCTTGCGGTCGGTGAGTGGTTCGTTTTCCTTCTCGATCATCTCGCGGATGATGTCCTTCACGCTGAGTGACGGAGTGAAGAAGTCGCTGAACTCGATCACCTTGCGGTTTGGCAGCATGACGAACTTGTTCGCCGTTGCCCGGCTTACGGTAGACTCGTGAACTCCCACCTGCTGTGCAACAACCGCACGAGTCAGCGGGCGAAGCTCCCGAACGCCGCCGCGGAGGAAGTCTTCCTGGAGATCTACGATGCAGCGGGAAATGCGGTAGAGCGTATCCCTGCGCTGCTGAATGTTGGAGATGAACAGTTTGGCGCGGTTGACGTGTTCCCGGATGTGGTCGCGTTCGCCCTCCGAGAACTGACTGTTCGACCTGCTGCGGCCCATTTGCCGGGCGATCTGGTCGTACATCGAGTTCATCTTCAGGTGGTAGTCGCGAGTTTCCACAACATCTACGTGGAGTTCACCATCCTTGATGCTGACGATGACATCTGGAGCTACATATGCGGACTGCTGCGGCGTCTTCCAGGTTCGGGCCTGATCATTCTGCATCGGAAATGGATTGAGATGTTCGCGGATAAAATCCCGGGCGTCTTCCACGTCGTCATGCGTGATGCCGAGCTCTTTGGCGATGTATCCGAACTTGTGCGCCCCGAACTCGTTGAGATAGTTCTGAACGATCGGCTCCACGTGACTCGGAACATCAACGCCGATGTCGCCGAGATAACGGAGCTGGATCAGCAGGCATTCCTGCAAATTGCGCGAACCGGCACCGATCGGCGCAACCGACTGGATCTTTTCGATCACCCGGTTGATCTCTTCTTCGGAACGTCCGGTCTCGCTGGCGATGTCACCGACGCTTTGCGGAATAAAGCCGCGTTCGTCCAGGGAATTGACGATGTACTCGGCGAGAAACATGTCCCCGTTGTGAGAGAGGGTTGCGACGTCGCTCAGAATCTGCTCGCTGACCGTCATCTCGTTTGCGACAAGGGTCATGGGATCGAATTCGTCTGAATCCTCACGACTCTTCGGGGCGGATAGGGTATACATTTGTTCGGGATAATCTTCGAACGAATCTTCCCGTGGTGTTTCCTCCTGCGAGAGCATGCAGTTGTGGCAGAAGTTGCCTTCCAGAATGCCGCCGCAGCTTGCACAGACGTGCTTTTCATCCATTTCCAGAGCGGGGTTGGTTTCGAGTTCCTGCTGGATCACGCCCTGAAGTTCCTGGCGGGAAAGGCTGAGAATGTAATTGGCTTCGATCAGACTCGGCGATATCCACACCCGCATTTCGGGCGAGACATCCATGGAGAATTCCATACCGGCCATTATCAATGACTCCCATCCCGTGCACACGTGCGCTCAATCGCCGCTCTGGCGAATGCTTCGGAACGTCCGTTCAATCTCTTGATTGCGCACGCCTATGTCGGCATTATACGGTGTTTATGCTCCTGTGGCAAGCTTCTTGCGGTGGCTTCGCGATTTCCCCGCCGTTTCGCGAAAAACGCGTGCCGAAACTCCTGCGCCGTGGCGGATAACGCAGATGTTGTGCCACGTTTTGACGGGCACTGCTTTTCGGCATTTCAGTTCGTACAGAAGCCCTGTAACCGAGTAGAATGGTTGATGGCAATCAGGCTTTCGTGACGAGCGCAAGGGGCAAACTTGGGGAAATCGCTCCGCCTGACTCGTATTCGCAACATCGATGTCAAAGCACATCCGACCTTCCTGCTGGCCCTGCTCTGGGTGATCTACTACTGGGGCTATGCCGCCGGGCATGGCGTTCAGGGTGTGCTGTTCGGCGTGTTCATTCTTATCGCCGCGTTTGTCAGTGTGGTCGGCCATGAGTTGGCTCACTGCTTCGTCGCGCTGCGCCTGGGACTGAAGGTGCACGACATTACGCTACTTCCGATTGGTGGGGTCGCCCGTATCGAGTACGTCTCCCTGACCCCGCGTCAGGAAATCGCCATCGCCCTTGCCGGCCCGTTTCTGAACCTCATGGTTGCCGGCCTCCTCTCACCAGTCATCATTGGAATTCTTGTTGTTCGAGACTTCGGCGACGCACTCAGCGCCTTCCTGGTTCTCCAGGAAACCGGGTTCAGTGCGCTGATCGTGCATCTCTGGCTGGTGAATGTCCTGCTCGCGCTGTTCAACCTGCTGCCGGCATTCCCGATGGATGGCGGCCGCGTGATGCGGGCGGGATTCAGCATGATCTGGGGGCGACTACAGGCGACGAAAGTGGCGGTGCTCCTCGGGCAGGGACTGGCGATTTCGCTGTTACTCGGTGGGATCCTGCTTCGGGACGTGTCGCTTCCAATGGTGGCGGCGTTCATCCTGATCGCTGCCTATGTGGAAGCGAGAATGGTCCATCTTGAAAACGCGATGAGAACCCTCCCGGTGGGGCAGTTCGTGCTCTGGGATCTCGGCGGTGTTCAGCCCGATTCTCCGCTCAACTACGCGCTTCGAGGCGGGGTGCGTGACGTTGCGGTAACGGTTAATGGGACAGTCGTCGGGATGCTCTGGCAAGAGGCGGTTCATCCACTGTTGAACTCGGCCAGTAAGCTCCGCGTTCGGGATGTGATGGACACAGACGTGCTCACGATGGATGTCGACGATTCAGTCTACGATGTCCATCGCCAGATGCTAACGACCGGGCGCCCCGCGATTCCGATTACGGAGAACGGGATCTACCGGGGGATCTTCACTACTGACCGATTGATTCACGTGTATCGCTATCTTCAGTCCGGGAAGTCGCCTCGTGAGCGTTACCGGGGATTTGTTGAGGCGCTGGGGCTGGCCGGGCGTTGATCAGTCGTTGGTGTGGACGGCGCTTGCAAACGATGACGGCAGTTCAGTCAGGATCTCTTCCTGCCGGTCGACCCAGGAGCCAATGTTCCGGTACTTCTGATACCGGAGCTCGAGCAGGTGGTCGATGCCGTCCTCTGCGGTGATCTTCTCGATCTCGGAGAGATGTCGTTCGATCGCAGCGCTGGCTCGCTGCAGAGTTGCGTCCATCGCCTCGTGGGCCGGTTCCGGCTCGGGGATGATCTCATCGATCATGCCGAACCCCATGAGGTCCTGCGCGGTGAGTTTGAGCGCCTCGGCAGCATCTGGCGCGGCACTCGAATCCTTCCAGAGGATTGCAGCGCAGGCTTCGGGCGATGCAACCGCATAAACAGAGTTCTCGAGCATGAGAAGTCGATCGGTAACGCTGATTGCCAGCGCGCCGCCACTGCCGCCTTCACCGATGACGACAGAAACACTTGGTACCCGGAGTGACGCCAGTTCCAGGAGATTCTCCGCCACCGCGGTAGCCTGGCCTCGCTCTTCAGAACCGAGCCCCGGATCCGCTCCAGGGGTGTCAATAAAGCAGAGCACCGGAAATCCGAACTTCTCGGCGTGGCGGAACACGCGCAACGCCTTGCGATAGCCGTCCGGACCGGGCATGCCGAAGTTCCGATCCAGATTCTCCCGGGTATTGGCGCCTTTCTGGTGGCCAACGACCATCACCGTACGCCCGTTGAACGCTCCGACACCGGCGACAATCGCCGGATCATCGCTGTAGCGCCGATCGCCGTGAAGTTCTACGAAGCCGCTGATCATTGCAGCGATGTAATCCAGCGAGTGCGGGCGCTCCGGTTTGCGAGCGAGTTGAACGCGATCCCAGGCCCGGGTGACCTCGGTCATGAATCACCTTCCTCACCTGGAGTTCCGGCATAGGCGTATTCTGGCTGGTGCCGACCCATGGTCGCATCGGCGTAGTGCAACAGGAGCAGCGACAACGTGGCTGGTAGCTCACTGCGCCGGCAGACCATATCGATCATTCCATGCTCTAGCAGGAACTCGGCAGTCTGGAATCCCTGAGGCAGTTTCTGGCGCGTAATCTGTTCGATAACTCGCGGCCCCGCGAATCCGATCATTGCGCCGGGTTCCGCCATGATGATGTCCGCGACGGTGGCGTAGCTTGCTGTCACGCCCCCGTAGCACGGATCGGTAAGGATCGAGAAGTGCGGTAGTTTGTGCTCGCCGAGTCTGGAAAGAGCGGCGGTGGTCTTCGCCATCTGCATCAGCGAAAAGGTGCTCTCGTGCATTCGCGCACCGCCGGAACTGGAAATGCTGATAAATGGCAGGCGCAATTCAATCGCCCGTTCCACTGCTCGGACGAACTTCTCGCCAAAGGCGGAACCCATGCTTGCGCCGAGGAAAGCGAATTCGGTTGCAGATACGACTGCGTCGTAACCGCGAATTCGACCGCGTCCGGTAATCAGCGATTCCGGTTGATCGGCCTTCCGGGCCGTCTTCTGAACCTTTTCTTTGTAGACGTCGCCGTTAGCATCAAAGGAGAGTGGGTCGGCCGTGACAATGCCCCGGTCCCATTCTTCGAAACTACCGGAGTCGAGCAGATAGTCGATCCGCTGCGTCGCCGTCAGCCGGGCGTGATGATCGCACTTCGGGCAGACGCGATACCAGCGTTCGAAGTCCTTGCTGTATACAAGGTCTTTGCACTTGTGACATTTGACCCACAGGCCATCCGGGACGACTGGTCCGTCCTGATCGGCATCATCGCGATTGAAGGTGGGTTTTCGTCGAAAGAAGTCCGGCATTGGTGCACACTCTCTACGGCGCTGAATGAAGTCGCCAGCCGGCACGATGGCGCAGAGTATAGCATATGCAGTTTGCCGGACTTCAAACTGGTTGACCGCGATCAGGTCCGGCCGTAGAGTGACCTCGGGGAGCGCCAGATTCGCACGATGATAGACAAGAACGGCGTTGTTGCAGGAAGCGTGAGCGAAGGTAGGCCTCAATGAGCGACATAGCAGTGATGATCCTGGCCGGAGGTCAGGGTGAGCGCCTTAGCATTCTCTCGCGGCAGCGGGCAAAGCCCGCCGTGCCGTTTGCCGGGAAGTACCGGATCATCGATTTCGCACTCTCGAACTGCGTGAATTCGGGGCTGTTTCACATTGCGGTCCTGACACAGTATCGCCCGCATTCGCTGAACGACCACATCGGACACGGACGTCCCTGGGATCTTGATCGCGAACGGAATGGCGGCATTGTCATCCTGCAGCCGTACCTCGGGCGCAGTGGTTCCGGATGGTATCAAGGCACCGCGGACGCAATCTACCACAACCTCTTTTACGCGAACTCTCACCCATATCGCGACGTTCTCATCCTGTCGGCTGATCATGTCTATGCGATGGACTACCGTCCAATGCTCGAGTTGCATCGGGAGAACGACGCTGACGTCACCGTCGCGGTCCAGCCAGTTGAATGGGAAGACGCGCACCGGTTCGGGGTGATGTTCGCTGAAGATGACGGCCTGATTACAGATTTTGAAGAAAAACCGGCTGAACCCAAAAGCAATCTCGCATCCATGGGCGTGTATGTATTCAAGCGAGACGTCCTAATGGAACTCTTTGATGACCGCCACGGTGGAACCGCAATGACCGATTTCGGACACGAGGTTATTCCGTATCTGATCCGGTATGGTAAGGCGTACGCTCACACCTTTAACGGATACTGGCGGGATGTCGGTACAATCCAGTCCTACTGGGAAGCCAATATGGAACAGCTCGACGATTTGCCGGAGCTGAATTTGTATGACACGAACTGGCGGATCCACACCCGCAGTGAGGAGCGACCTCCGGCGAAGCTGCTCGAAGGGACAACTGTCAATCGCAGCATGATTTCCCACGGCTGCATCGTGCAGAACGCGACGGTGGAGCATTCGATGCTGTCACCCGGTGTAACGATTCAGAGCGGGGCCGTGGTCCGTGATTCGATTATTCTGACTGATTCGGTGATCGGACCAGGAGCGGTGCTGGACCGGGTGATTGTGGATAAGAACGTCCACGTCGGTGCGCATTCCTATCTGGGGTACGGGGATGATTTCACCGTGAACCGGCTCGAGCCGAACCGCTTGAATTCAGGAATCACAATCGTTGGGCGGCAGGCACATGTGCCGGCGGGAACCCGCGCCGGTCGCAATGTTCTGATCGGGACAGATGTGACTGAGGCCGATTTTGATGAAGCAGATATCCCGAGTGGTGAGAGTATTGACTCCCGAGTCGTCGCCGTATGGGTATGATTATGGTGTCTCGAATGCGCGAACTGGACACGACATCGTAAGATGAGAGATTGATGTCGCACGGGGTGCCGGTCGTCAACTGGCTAC
>SLMJ01000347.1 GCA_007133615.1 Thermomicrobiaceae bacterium
ATACCGTTGAGCGTCATCAGCATCCACTGGCCATCATGGTTTTCCCAGTAGAACGGAGCCTCCCATCCTTCGTTTTCGACCTTGGCCCAGCCTTCAGAGAGCCAGAGTTCCGGTCGTTGGTATCCGCCGTCCTCCATGAACTCGAGAAATTCACCGCAGGTCACGAGGCGGGAAGCCAGTTGGAACGCTTCGAGGAACTGCCGATGCTGCGGGCCTTCATTGTCAAAATGAAACCCGTTGGCATCGTGACCGAACCAGTAGACACCTTCGTCGAACGTCTTCCAGGTCATCGGCCGGGTATCGGTCATTCCATGTGTCTGGCGTTCCCGGTAGACCGGTCGCAAGGGATTCTCCGTAAAGACATGTTTGATGTCCATAAGCATCAGTTCCTGATGCTGCTGCTCGTGGTTGAGCCCGACCTCCAGCAAAGGAGCCAATCTCTGACGCTGTTCGTCATCGACCGATTCGAGCAGCGCGACCATGTGCTCGTCAACGTAGGCCCGGTACTTGAACGTCTCGTCCACAGATGGGCGGGAGACCAGTCCGCGCTTGGGTCGACAGTGACGCTCGCCAACGGCGACATAGTATGAGTTGAACAGATAGGCGAAATCCGGATGGTACGTTTCGTAGTCTGTCTTGAACTCCTTCAGGAGAAAGGTCTCGAAAAACCAGCTAACGTGGGCCAGATGCCACTTGGTCGGGCTGACGTCGGGCATTGACTGGATCACGAAATCTTCTGGAACGAGCGGTTCGCATAGCTTTTCGGTGAAAGCCCGCACCTCGCGATACTGCTCCGCCATCGTCGTACCGCTGGAAGCCTCATGTGTCAGCATGGTGCCAGTCACAGGTGAGTTCGTCGTCGTCATCTAAAGCGTCTCCAGTTCTTTCTTTTTGCCGCTCGGGCGTCTGGTGTGTGAAACAATGCCGATCGTGTCAGTACATGCAAAGATGATGCCGGGCACGCGAGAATGTGTCAGTAACACTGACTACAGTGCAGTTGCAGTATGTGTTCTATTCGAGGCAACAAACTGTGATCACTCGCGATAATCTGGTCAAGGATCAGCTCGATCTCTTCTGGTGGTTCGTCTGCGAACGGCAACGGATCTGGTCCCGACGTGTTCGTCTGAGGCAATCACCACCGTGGACCGAGGATCCGGTGCTGCAGCGTGAGCGATTCACGAACGTCTATCGGGAACTCGATCCGGGGACACAGTACGCAATTCAACAGGTTCTGGAACGTGACGAGGCGCGCGACGATCGTATCTTCAACGTGATGATCTACCGCCTCATTGGCCGGTCAGCGACGCATGCCGAACTGGGATTTCAGCGACGCGAAACATTCGACCCGGTGCACATCCGAGATGTTCTTTCCGCCATTCGCCAGCGCGGGCAAACACCTTTCACCGCCGCATACATGGTCAGCGCCTATACGTCGATGGGGACGCGCGACAAGATCGAAAACGTCACCCGCCTGTTCACCGCTCTGAACGACGAGTTCGATCGACTTATGGCAGTCATCGACGCCGCGCAGTCGAGCCAGCACGTTCATTCGGCTCTGGCGTCAGCGTATGGATTCGGTCGGTTCCTGGCGTTTCAGGTCCTGGTCGACCTGCTCTATCCGCTGAACATCAAGAATGGACACCCGCTGCTCCCGTTTTCACACGATGACTGGGCCATCGCCGGGCCCGGTGCGCAACGCGGGATATCGCTGCTCGCTGGTAACCGTCGGAACAAGGATCAACTTGCCATCATGCGCTGGCTTCGTGAGAATCAGCGATCAGAGTTTAAGCGGCTGGACCTCGCGTTTCCGTATCTTCGAGACCGGTCAGGCGGGGAATTCGAGCTCTCGCTGGCCAACATCCAGAACTGTCTCTGTGAGTTCCACAAATACGTGAAAATTCGAGACGGCACCGGACGTGGCCGGCGCCGGTTCGACGATACGTGCGCATACAATACGGACGTTTCGCTTCGTCAGGGTCGTCTTGCCGATCGTCTTCCGTTATCGACACCGATACTGCAGGTCATACGTGATTAGTGGCCCCGTCTGGTCAAGTGTTCCCTGTCCCACGACCGGTACCGTGTTCGACGGCTGATTGGTTATGCGAGCCTGTGCCGTGGTCGCCGGAAAATCCGGAAGTGGCCCGGTGTCGCCGTGTCCAGTCAGCCGCCCGGAAACGGTTCCGATTCCGCAGTCCCCGGCCTCCCCGGTGAATTCCCAAGTTCCGTTGAATGTCACGCGACCATCCGGGTGGACGACACCGCGAACGTTCTGCGTCCAGGTTCCCTGCAGGTCACCGAATACCTGACCGGTAATCTGACGCACCTCGATCCGGTTCGGACCGGCGAACTCTTCAGATACGATCTCGAGGTCAGTGATAAAACCGCTTCCAGTGGCCTGTTGCAGCGGTGACTGCGCGCTCGCTGGAGCGGCGAACGCGCCAACCAGAATCAGGAGAATCAAGAGCCTGCCGATTCGTCGCATCGTATATCTCCCTCCACCAATAGTTCTCGGGGAACACCTGTGTTGTTGTGTCCGGGATCGGCTACGTTCAGTCTAGAGCAGTAGCGGCACCGGTCAATTATTCTGAACAAGCTGTCATTGCCCGTCCGTCTCACCGAATCCCAAACGAGTGCACAACCCCCGCCCCGATATCACGCCAATCTTTGTAATCCCCATAACGGAATCTGCTTGTTGTAAGAACTAACCTCGGGTCGGAGCGTACTGGCCGACGAACGCTCGGAGTTCGATTCGCCCCTGTGTTACAAGAAGAGGTCAACGATGTCAGAACACAACGCCACCCAACCACCCATCGAAGACTATGCGATCATCGGAGACTGTCGGACCGCCGCACTGGTCTCCCGTGACGGATCGATCGACTGGCTCTGCCTCCCGCGATTCGATAGTCCTGCGGTGTTCACCGCCGTTCTGGACATGGACACCGGCGGCCGGTTCTCAATTCGCCCGAGTGAACCCTGCGAGGTATCCCGTCGATATATGGGCGAGACGAACGTGCTGATCACCACATTTACGACTCCAACCGGTACACTGCGTCTTACCGATGTCATGCTGGTCGCCTCCGAGCAGAGCAAACAACGACAACTCTGGCCGGACCATCAACTGGTGCGATGCCTCGAACTGACCTCCGGTGAAATGGACGTTGAGATCGTGTTCGACCCACGTTTGAACTACGGTTCCGAAATTCCGGAGATCATTGATATGGGTACCTTCGGACTAACCTTCGAACATGCATCGCAATCGATATCCCTGATGAGCGAGATTCCGCTGTCGATGACAGAAGGCACGCCCGGCGCGAGTGCGCGAGTACGATTGATCGAGGGTGATCAACGTCAGTTCAAGCTGGTGTCCAACTTGCAGGAACCAGCCGTGCTTCCTCCCCTTGGCGAGCACACCAACGCCCAGGTTCGGGAAACCATCCGCTGGTGGGAAGAGTGGTCTGCACAGATCGACTACGCCGGCCCGTTCCGGGATGCTGTGGTTCGCAGTGCTTTGACGCTCAAGCTCATGACCTACGCTCCATCCGGAGCAGTAATCGCCGCACCATCAACGTCGCTTCCGGAGTGGATCGGCGGATCACGCAATTGGGACTACCGGTATTGCTGGTTGCGCGACGCATCGCTGACGGTGCGAGCGATGTACGACACCGGCTGCGTTCCCGAAGGCGAAGCATTTACCAACTGGCTGCTGCACGCCACCCGGCTTACCTGGCCGGAACTGCAGGTGCTCTACACGGTGTATGGCGAAACCCGGGTCCCGGAGCAGGAGTTGACGCATCTCGATGGCTATCACTCATCCCGTCCCGTTCGAACGGGTAATGACGCCCGGGGGCAGCTACAACTCGATGTTTACGGCGAAGTCGTTGATGCCGTTTATCAATATGTTGAACGTGGCGGCTCACTGGATCGAACCGTCGGCAACATGCTGGTTGGCCTGGGTAAGACCGTGACCGAGCAATGGCACGAGCCAGACGAAGGAATCTGGGAAGTCCGGTCCAAGCGCCGACAACACACCTTCTCAAAAGCGATGTGCTGGGTCGCTCTCGATCGCCTGATCAAGCTCCACAATGCAGGCCACCTCTCCGTTCCGGTGGAGCAGTTCGAACGAACGCGCGACACCATTCGCGATCGAATTGAATCCGAGGGGTTCAACGCAGACCTCAATACCTACACCAGCGTCCTCGGCGGTGATCAGCTGGATGCAAGCCTGCTTCTGCTCGGCATTTACGGGTACACGTCTCCGGATTCACCACGAATGCGCGCCACCTACTCCGCAATCCGGAAGTCACTCGGGGCCAACGGGCTGCTCTATCGGTACCTGGATGAAGACGGGATTGCGGGGCCGGAAGGTGCATTCGGCATTTGCAGCTTCTGGGCAGTTGAACACCTCGCTCATGCAGGTGAGCTGGACGGGGCGATAGAGCAATTCAGTCACTTACTGTCCTTTGCCAACGACGTCGGACTGTACGCCGAAGAGATCAATCCCGACGATGGGTCGTCTCTCGGCAATTTCCCGCAGGCGTTTACGCACATAGGGTTGATCAATTCGGCACTCGCGATCGATCAGGCTCGCCGCGCCCTGGAGGCGGAAAGCACCAATCGAGAAGAAGTGGCGCTTGAACAATGAACATTGTCAGTATTCTGCTCTGGGGTTTTGTCGGAACCATTACTCTGACGTCGGTCATGGCGGCCAGCCACGGGTTCGGCCTGACCCGCATGAGCATGCCCTATCTCCTCGGTACGATGCTGACGTCCAGTCGCGATCGCGCCATGATCGTCGGCTTCCTGTTCCACCTCGCTAATGGCTGGATGTTTGCCGCAATCTATGCGCTCGCGTTTGAGGCGTGGGGGCAAGCAACCTGGTGGCAGGGAGCTGGCATCGGGCTCGTCCACAGCCTCTTCGTTGTCCTGGTCGGGATGAACGTGCTTCCGGCGATGCACCCCCGGATGGCAAGCGAACAACACGGTCCATCTCCGACTCGTCAGCTCCAGCCGCCTGGCTTTCTTGCGCTCAACTACGGACGCCGGACACCGGCCGTCACCGTGTTCGCGCATCTCGTTTATGGGGCGATTCTCGGATCCTTCTATCAGCTGGTCTCCTGAACACCTGCTCACTCGTTCTCCACTCCCTCAACAGAGCAAACCAACAAGCCCGGAGCATTTAGCTCCGGGCTCGCTGAGGGAGGGAAAGGATGAGGAGCGTCAGAACGTCACAATTGGTGTGCCTTCAGCGATACGGGTGTAGAGGCTCGGGTGCTGTTTGTACTCGTCAACGAATGGAAGCCCCAGCTCGCGGGCTCGCTCATCGACACCGAATGAACGAGCGCAAAACGCGCATACACCCACAACGCTATCCTCGACTTGCTGATACAGTCGGTGGGTCTTGTGCTCCGGGTCGGCCAGTTCGACAGCCGCGACAACACCGGCGCCATCGAAAATGATCTCGGCCTCACCGCCGCTTTCTCGCGCCTCTTTCGCGGTCATCAGTCCATTGACGACGCGTGCCAACCCTTCGTGCGTTTCGGTGCTTGCAAAAATAACGATTGCGACCTTCGGCTTCTTTTCCGCTGCCAACAGGAGACTCCGTTCACTCCGTGAGTTCGTCCGCGTTCGATTGCTTCACGTAAATGTACCTGTAGTCTCTGGATCGGGCTGTGATCGCCACTACATTTCGTGGAAAATCGAAAGAACCTGCTACGAGGGACGGCGCGCCACGAGCACCGTGTAGCCCAGACCTCCCGTTGCAACCGCCTGTTTCGCCCAGCGGGCCGTGGCAAGCGCCTGATCGAGATCAACATCCGGAATCGAGATTTGACCGGTTCTGGCAAGCACAGTTGCTCCAACAAGCTTTCTCCGAATGTTCTCGATCAGCTGGAGTAGTTCCCCGTCGTGGTTCTCGATGGAATCGACTTCCATCCCGGCACCAGCGAGCGTCGATGCATAGAGGTTGGCCGTCTGTGCGCCGGCAACGCAGATAATCGTGCCGAGCACACTATCCAACTCAGGAGGAAGCGCGACGTCCAGAGTGAGATCGCTGATGCCAACACGTCCACCGGGTTTGAGAACCCGGAACATCTCCATCGCCGCCGCGGGTTGATCCGGGAACGTGCAGAAGGAACACTCGCAAATCAGCGCATCGAAACTGGCGGAGGAAAACGGCATCGATTCCGCATCGCCTGAGATGAACCCAACCTGCTGCCCAAGCTCCGCTGCCCAGGCGGCTCGTCTGGCCGAAGAGACGTTCTCCTCGCTGAAATCGATACCGGTAACCCGGCATCCAGTTTGCCGCGCCAGCTCGATCGCAGATGTACCGTTCCCGGACGCAACATCCAGCACGTGATCGCCCGATCCCAGCTCCAGCAGCGTCCCCAGCGCCAGGAGATCATTGTAGCAGATCAGGGCCTCCACAAGGGGTCGCTTCGGATCCGGGAA
>SLMJ01000205.1 GCA_007133615.1 Thermomicrobiaceae bacterium
TCCTCTGCGGCTATGCCGTCGGTGCCAACGACGGGTACATCTACATTCGCGGCGAGTACGAACCGCAGGCGCTCCTGCTTGAATCGGCTATCAGGCAGGCAGAAGAACAGGGATTTCTGGGAACCGACATCCTGGGTAGCGGATTCTCGTTCCACCTGCATGTGCATCGCGGGGCGGGCGCCTATATCTGCGGCGAAGGATCTGCACTGATCTCATCACTGGAAGGCAAGCGTGGCATTCCTCGTTTTCGACCTCCCAGAACGACGACATCCGGATTCCGGGGATGCCCGACGGTGGTCAACAATGTCGAGACCTTTGCTGCGGTCTCATGGGTCACCAGACACGGGGCAGATACCTACCTGGCCAGCGGAAATCCGGAGTATCCGGGATCCAAGCTCTACGGCGTTATGGGCCACGTGAACGATCCCGGGCTGTTCGAAGCTCCCTACCGGATTACGCTTCGGCAGATCATCGAAGAATACGGTGGCGGGATGCCGGAACGCTCGGAGTTTCATTTCGCACTGACCGGTGGCGCTGCCGGGACGATCGTCGGACCGGATCTACTCGACGTTCCGCTCGATTTCGAATCCGGAACCAGCAACATCATGCTCGGCGCCGGTGGTTTCCTCATCTGCGACCAGTCGGTCTCACCGCTTCAGGTACTTCGCGAACTAGCATTCTTCTTCGAGGTGGAGTCCTGCGGCAAATGCACACCGTGCCGTATCGGGACGGTCGAACTTCGCCAGATGCTCGATCGAATGCTGGAAACCGGCTCCCGGCCGGGGGACCTGCCCCGGCTGCGCGAACTTGCCGTCTCGCTGCGGCGCGACTCGTTCTGCGCGCTGGGACAATCCGTGGCAGACCCGCTCGAATCGGCAATCGACCAGTTTCCGGAACTGTTTCAATCAGAGGCGAGGCACGCATGAACGTCACGATCAACGGCCAGACATTTGAATGCCGCCCCGGACAGACGATCCTGGACGTCGCACGGGAGAACGGCATCGAGATCCCGACGCTCTGCGAGCACCCGGATCTCTCGCTGGACGGCTCATGTCGAATCTGCATGGTCGACGTTGAAGGTCGAAGCGAACCGGTCGCCTCCTGTCTGCAACCGGCGACGGACGGCATGCGCGTTCAGACCGAGAACGCGCAATTGACCAGCACGCGAACGTCCGCCCTGCATCTCCTGCTGAGCCAGTACAACGAAGCCTGCCCGGATGGAGCCCGTGTTGGACCGGAAACCGAGTTCGAGCACTGGGTGCATCGTTACGGCCTGGATATCCCCACGGCTCCGGAAGAAAGCGGCCGGTTTCCAGTCGATGCCGATCCGAACCCCGTCATCCGGGTTGATCTCAACAAGTGCATTCTCTGCACCCGCTGTATCCGGGCGTGCGACGAGGTTCAGGGGCGGTTCGTCTGGGATCTGGCCAACCGCGGTAATGAAACGAAGCTGATTGCCGGCACCGATACCACGATGCTCGATGCGCGCTGTGAGTCATGCGGTGCCTGCGTTGCCTACTGCCCGACCGGAGCGCTGGAAGACCGCCGCGCCTTCGGTGTTGACGCACCGGACACGGTCGTTCAATCGGTCTGCACCTACTGCGGAGTCGGCTGTGGGATCGATCTGCACGTCACGGATAACCAGATCACCAGGGTTACCGGCAACGGTCCAGTCAACGGCAAGCACCTCTGCGTCAAGGGTCGTTACGGATACGACTTCGTCCATCACGAGGACCGCCTCACGAAACCGATGGTTCGAGAGCATATTCTCCGTGGTGAGGAACGCGAACCAGGTGCAGCGCGTGGAGAATGGGTAGAAGTCGACTGGGATACGGCCCTGAGCGCCGTGACGAAGCAGTTCATTCGGGCCCGGGATGAGTCCGGCCCGGATTCGGTTGGATTCCTCTCCTCCGCAAAATGCACAAACGAAGAGAATTATCTGGTTCAGAAGATCGCCCGGCAGATAATCGGCACCCACAACATCGATCATTGCGCCCGGCTCTGCCACTCATCATCCGTGGCGGCACTGCAGGCGAGCGTCGGCTCTGGTGCGATGAGCAACACGATGGATGATCTGGCCGAAGAGGCGGCCGCATATTTCGTGATCGGTGCTAACGTAACCGAGCAACATCCCGTCTTCGGCAGCCGGCTCCGACAGGCCGTCCTTCAGCGTGGCGCAAAACTCGTCGTAGCCGACCCTCGCCGGATCGACATCACCGAGTTCGCTACCGTGCACCTGCGCCAGAAGCCGGGCACTGATACCGCGCTCATGAACGGTCTCATGCACATCATTCTGGCGAACGACTGGCACGACCTCGAGTTCATCACCCAGCGAACGGAAGGCTTTGCCGATCTGAAGCAGACGCTCGAAGAGTACACCCCGGACGTCGTTGCAGAGATCACGGGCGTTCCTGCCGAGAAGCTCCACGAAGCTGCGGAGATTCTCGGCACCAGCAAGCCCGCAGCAGCGATCTGGGGCATGGGAATAACCCAACACATCTACGGCGTCATCAACGCGCTCAGCCTGGTCAACCTGCAGATGCTGACGGGCAACGTCGGCGTTCCCGGTGGCGGGCTGAATCCACTTCGCGGGCAGAACAACGTCCAGGGGGCCTGTGACATGGGCGCACTGCCGGACGTATACCCCGGATACCAGAAAGTCATTCACGACGAGGTTCGGGAGAAGTTTGCCAGAGCGTGGGAACTTTCACCGCCAATGACTCCTCTGGCGGACCATCCCGGCCTGACGGTCACCGAAATGATCGAGGGCGCCGGTAATCGCTCGCTCAGAGCTCTGTTCGTTCTGGCCGAGAACCCGCTGATGAGCGATCCCGACATCAACCACGTCCGGGAGTGTATGGACGCTGCCGAATTCGTCGTCGTTCAGGAAATCTTCCCATCGGAGACGTCGCACTACGCCGATGTTCTCCTTCCCGGCGTGAGCTGGGCCGAGAAGCAGGGCACATTTGCCAACACGGACCGGCTCATTCAGATGATCCGGCCCGCCGTCGAACTTCAGGAAGATGTGCGGCCCGACTGGCAGATTCTCGCCGAACTCGGACAGCGAATGCTCGCCGAAGACGGGCGTGACGTTGTCGGCGCTCAGGCCGGCTGGAACTACCAACACCCGTCAGCCATCATGGACGAGATCGCGGCGCTCACACCAAGTCACGCAGGTATCAGCTATCAGCGGATTGAAGCCGGCGAGCAGCTTCGCTGGCCGGTGCCGACGCCAGATCACCCGGGAACCCCGATCATGCACATTGGCCAGTTCACCAGTGGACTCGGCAAGTTCCACGTCTGCGAGCATCTCCCGCCCGATGAAGCACCCGATCATGACTATCCGTTCTTCCTGACAACCGGGCGTGTTCTCTATCACTGGCACGGCGCTGAAATGACACGCCGGAGCCAGGGACTGATCCAGACCTATCCGGAAACACTGGTCGAGGTCAATCCGGCCGACGCGACACGCCTCGGAATCGCAGAGACGACGGATTTGCGAATCGTCTCGCGCCGCGGCGAGATGCACGCCGGGGCCCTTATCAGCGATCGTGTCCCGGAAGGCGTTATCTTCGGGAACTTCCACTTCCCTGGCGACAACAACGTCAATAACGTCACCAACAGTGCACTGGACCCGGTATCGAAGATTCCGGAGTACAAGCTCTGTGCTGTTCGGGTTGAGGTTCGCAGTGAATCGAGCGATCGCAGCGCAGCAGATTGAGTGCTCTCGACAAACCGGATCGTTCTGTCTAATATCGGTCATTGTCCAGCAAGACTGCCCGGCGAACTCCGGGCAGTGACAACCGATGATTGGCAGGAGATCGATGAAGATCACCGCGATCCGGCTCCGGCAACTGACCGGAACCATGGAGTTTGAGGGCGTATTCTGGGAAGAACGTCTGATCCGCCCGATCGATGTCTACCCTGAACATCAGGTCGACCCGCCACCCTGGCTTCCGCCCGATCAGCAGGGCGATAACTACACGATCAAAGCGATCTACGTCGAGATCGAGACCGACGAAGGGGTGAGCGGCATAGGCGGACCTGTAACAGACGATGTCGCCTACTTCATCGACCGGCAGCTGAAGCCGATCCTGATCGGCGAGAACCCGCTGGCGATCGAACGACTCTGGGACAAGATGTACCGCTTCCTCGTTCACGGGCGCAAGGGGCCGCCAATGCTGGCGATCAGCGCGATCGACTGCACGCTCTGGGATCTAAAGGGCAAGCACTACAACGCTCCGGTCTACGAGCTCCTCGGCGGTCCGATCCGCACCGAGTTTCCAGCATATGCGAGCATGCTCGGGTTCTCGCTCGATGACGAGAAGGTCTTCGAGCGCGCCTCACAGATCGTTCAACAGGGATATATCGCAACCAAATGGTTTCCTCGTTGGGGGCCGAACGATGGCAAAGCCGGCATCGAGAAGAACGTCCAGCTCGCCACCACGCTGCGTGAGGCGCTGGGGCAGGATGTCGACTTCATGCTCGATGCCTGGATGAGCTGGAGTGCCCCGTACACCGAGACGATCGCCAATCGGATCGTCCACCTCGAACCGCGCTGGATCGAAGAGCCGGTGATGCCGGATCTGATCGATGCCTATGCCGAGACCCGGGCGCGTTCGGTCGTCCCGATCTCCGGAGGCGAGCATGAGTACACAAGATTCGGACTCAAGGAGTTGATGGACGCAGGGGCAGTGGACGTGCTTCAACCGGACGTCTACTGGTGCGGCGGTATCTCGGAGACGATGAAGATCTTCGCGATCGCCTCAACCTATAACCTCCCGGTTATCCCGCACGGGCACTCGGTTCCAGCGGTGGCTCACGTCAACGCGGCAGTTCCGCACCTCGCAGCGCCACTGCAAGAGTATCTGGTCAAATGGAACGAGATTCACCAGTTCTTCTGGAAAGAGCCGGTCAAGCCAGTCAACGGGATGATCAGCGTGCCGACCGGTCCCGGGATGGGAATGGAACTCGATCCGGATAAGATCGACAGCGAGCGAGAGGTCACCTGGGAGCTCTAGCTCGGGCAGGCGTGACAATACGGCGGGCCAACCGCGGTATTACTGTTCGTCAGATTCGATATCGAAAAGATCGCTGATGAGGTTGGCATGGGCCGACGGCTCATCGGTCGCCTTCAGGCGAGTAACCGGCTTGTGGAGCATCTTCTGGGTGATGCCGTGGGCCATCGCCCGGATGACTTCTTTGTCCCGCTCATCCAGGTGGCTGAGCCGCCGCAATGCCTTCTCGAGTTCGACTTCCTGGATCGAGTACGCGTGTGAATAGAGATCCTGGATCATCGGAGCCAGTTGCCGGCCGCGGAACCAGCCGGCGAATTCATCCAGCTCTTCCTGAATGATCGCTTCGACCTTGGGGATCTCGAGCTCACGGCTCTCCATCCCTTGCGTTCGAACAGCCTGCAGGGCATCGATGTCGAAGAGTTGAACGTGCGGCAGCGAATCAACCTGTGGATCAACATTACGCGGAACCGAGATATCGACGACAAGCGTCGGGCTTGAGTCGACACAATTCGTCGGGGTCAGGTGCTCCAGGGTGAGAACGTACTCTTCCGAAGCGGTTGCCGTAATGACGATGTCCGCTTCCCTGACGGCCTGTTCCAGATCGCTCCAGGGGATAGCCCGGCCGCCAATCTCACTGGCTGCTTCCTCGGCCCGTTCGAATGTCCGGTTACAGATCTGGATGGTGCCGACACCGTTGGCGTAGAGATTCTTCGCCACCAGGCAGCCCATTTCGCCGAGGCCGACCGTAACGGCTCGCTTGTCCGAGAGTTCGCCGACGGTATCCTGCGCCAGCTTGACTGCAGCGTGGCTGATCGAGCCGGCGCCACGGCTGATTCCCGTGCGAGAACGGGCCCGTTTCCCGGTTGCCAGTGCTCGCTGGAACAAGCGCTCCAGGATCGGTCCACTCGTTCCCTGGTCGTGCGCCTCGATCATCGATGCCCGAACCTGACCCAGGATCTGTGGCTCACCGAGAATCACGGAGTCCAGGCCACTGGCGACACGGAAGAGGTGCCGCGCGGCATCTTCATCGGTCACGCAGCGGCTGGCTCGACCCAGTTCAGCGGGCTCGATGTCACCGTGACGGGCTATCATGGCTGACAACTGGTCCATCGTTCGGCTATTCGGCTCGTTGACAACCAGGTAGATCTCGGTCCGGTTGCAAGTGGTGATGCTGACGGCTTCGGACGCAAACTCCCCGAGATCAACCAGCAGCGCCGAACGCTGCTCGTCATCGAACGCCAGCCGTTCGCGGATCTCCACGGGGGCATAGTGATGCGAGACGCTGAAAAGAACCAGCGTACCCGCGCCGTTCAGGCCATGTGGTGAATTGCCATTCATGTTGATCATGCCAGCCAGCTCTTCTCGGTTCGTTGCACGACTGAGACGTTATCCGGTTTAAAGGCTTCCAAGCGCCCTCGCTGCCGCCTCGCCTGCTGCTGCGACATCCGCATCAGTATGCGCCAGCGAGACGAACGTTGCCTCAAACTGGGACGGCGCCAGGTAGATTCCCTGGTCAAGCATCTTGCGGTGATACGCGCCGTAACGATCAGTATTCGACTTCGCGGCGGATTCAAAGTTCGTAACCGGCCCGTCCTGGAAGAAACCGGTCATCATTGAACCGACTCGATTAACGTGAATCGGGATACTTGCACCCGATGCGGCATCCCGCAGTCCCTGCTCGAGCTTTGCGCCAAGCGACTCGAGTTTGTTGTAGGTGTCCGGCTTCGAGAGAATCTCAAGTGTCGCGACGCCAGCGCCCATCGCCAGCGGGTTACCGGCAAGTGTACCCGCCTGGTAGACCGGCCCGGTTGGCGCCAGTTGATCCATCAGATCTGCCCGACCACCGAACGCGCCAACTGGCAATCCGCCGCCGACCACCTTGCCCAGCGCGGTCAGATCCGGCGTCACGCCGTAATACTCCTGAGCACCGCCCGGAGCGACCCGGAATCCGCTAATGACCTCATCGAAGATCAGAAGCGCGCCGTGCTCCTTCGTCATGTCGCGCAATCCCTGCAGGAACCCGATCGCGGGCGGAATCACACCCATGTTTCCAGCGATCGGTTCCAGAATCACCGCTGCCACCTGATCGCCGACCTCGTTGAAAACGTCGCGGACTGCCGGCAGCGAGTTATACGGAACGGTAATCGTGTCGGCAACCGTTCCCTCGGTAACGCCGGGGCTGCTCGGAATCCCCAACGTCATGACTCCGGACCCCGCGTTTGCCAGCAACGAGTCCGAATGGCCGTGGTAGTTCCCGGCAAACTTGATGATCTTGGGACGACCGGTTGTTGCCCGGGCAAGCCGGATCGCAGTCATCGTTGCTTCGGTGCCAGAGTTGACGAACCGGACACGCTCGATGGACGGAACCATCTCCACCACCCGGCGGCCGAGTTCGGTTTCCAGCTCGGTCGGGGTTCCGAAGCTCGTTCCGCGGCCAATGAGTGTCTGCAGCATGTTGACGACTTCGGGATGCGCGTGCCCGACAATCATCGGTCCCCAGGAGCCAACGAAATCAATGTATTCGTTACCGTCGATGTCCTTGATCCGGGCGCCGCTGGCTTCACTGATGAAGACCGGCGTTCCTTCGACGGCATTGAACGCCCGTACCGGACTGTTTACGCCTCCGGCGAGGTACTCCTGCGCTTTTCCGAATGCTGCTTCCGAGCGCTCATGATGCATATAACTGGAACCCTTTCCGCCTAAGCGTTGGCTCAAACGTTATCCGACGACAGCTCCGACCTGGCGTTCCTGCCCTTGTAGCCAGGCGGCCACTTCTTTCGCGTGATAGGTGATGATCAGATTTGCCCCGGCGCGCTTCATCGAAAGCATTGTCTCCAGAATGACCCGTTGCTCGTCGATCCAGCCATTCTGCGCGGCAGCTTTGATCATGGCGTACTCGCCGCTGACGTTGTAGGCGGCGATCGGAACATCGAACCGCTCCCGGGCACCGGATACGACGTCGAGATACGTCATGGCAGGTTTCACGATGATCCCATCGGCACCCTCGTCGATGTCGGCTTCGATCTCCCTGAAGGCCTCCCGCCGGTTGGCGGGGTCCATCTGATGCGAGCGTCGATCACCGAATTCCGGCACGGATTCCGCCGCATCCCGAAATGGACCATAAAACGCCGAGGCATATTTCGCGGCGTAGCTCAGAATCGGCGTGTTCGCGAATCCGGCCTGATCCAGACCCTGCCGGATCACTGCCACACGGCCGTCCATCATGTCAGACGGTGCCACTACATCTGCTCCAGCCGCGGCATGTGAGACGGCAGACTTGACGAGCAACTCGAGCGACTCATCATTCAGAATCTCTTCGCCGTGCAGTACGCCGCAATGGCCGTGAGAGGTGTACTCGCAATTGCACACGTCGGTAATGACCGTGATTTCGTCATCGACGCCCTTGATCGTCCGAACCGCCTGCTGGATGATCCCGTCCTCGCGATAGCCGGACGACCCGAGTTCGTCCTTTTCGTCCGGAATTCCGAACAGCAGAACCGACGTAATACCCAGTGAGCGAAGTTCAGACATCTCGGCCGGCAACTGATCGATGCTTACCTGAAAGACCCCCGGCATGGACGGTACTTCGCGCCGGACTCCGGTACCAGAAGTGATGAACATCGGATAGACGAAGTCCTCCGGATTGATCACCGTCTCCCGAGCCAGTTTGCGAAGCCCCTCGGTCTGCCGGAATCGCCGAAACCGGCGGAATGGTGGATAGCCGTTAGCCGTCATCATCTTCCTCCCTCGTCTCGGCGGCGCATAGTGCATCTATCAGCCCCGGAATCGAGTACTCATCCGCAACAATGCTCACGTCCAGCCCATGTTCCCTGGCAGTCGCCGCGGTAATCGGTCCGATGCAGGCAATCTCTGCGGCACCCAGACGGGTCGCGTCGCCGTCCAGCATGTCAATCAGGTTCGTCACCGTCGATGAGCTTGTGAACGTGATCACGTCGATCTCGCCTGCATTGATTCGATCGATCACCAGCGGGTCCGGGGTACCCGGGATGGTTCGATAGACCGGAACCACATCGACTATCGCACCATCCTCACGAAGCCCATCCGGAAGCGTGGTCCGGGCGATTTCAGCGCGAGGAATCAACACCCGGGCGCCTTCGATACCGTTGGCCAGCAATCCGTCCAGCACCGACTCAGCCACGAACTCGTCCGGAATGAAGTCCGGTTCAATGAAGTTTCGCCGCAACCGCTCGCCAGTCGCGCTTCCAATTGCCGCGACCTTTGCGTTCCCGAAGTGCCGGGCGTCATAGCCGGACTGCCGCAACTTCTCCATAAAGACTTCGACGCCGTTCGTGCTGGTAAAGATCACCCAGTCATATCCGGGGAGATCATCGGCAGCCTTCTGCGACGTCTCCGGAAACGGGTCCGGGATAATGTCGATCGCGGGGAGCTCCACCGGCTCAGCGCCGAGTTCCTTCAACGTTCGGGACAGCGCCGGTGCCTGGGAGATCGTCCGGGTGACGAGAATCCGCTTCCCAAAAAGTGGAAGGGACTCGAACCAGTTCGGCTGGATGCGGAGCTTCGCACCCTCCCCGCCGATTGCGATCCCGTCTGGCTCCCCTGCGGGTTCCCCGCTGACCTGATCGGGAGTCCCTGGATAGGAGATCGTTAGCGCGGCAATGCCTGACGCATCCTCATGGCCTGAAACCCAGAAATCACGAACGGACGATTCATCCGAGGCAGCAATTGTTCTCGGTGGCTCCGGCATCTGCACACCGGCAAAGGTCGTTGCAATGATCTCTGACGGCACTGTTGGCACAAGCTCGATCGGAACACCGGCATCCTGAAGCGTTTCCGCATCTTCACGGCCTGTCGGAGTCGCCATCGGGTTGTCTGGATACCATCGAAGCACGGTGCGTCCCTGCTCGAGCGCCTGACGAACCTGATCCCAGACGTCATCCGAGAGCTTGAGCGGTTGCTCGGCGTCGATCCAGACAGTTGATCGGTTACCGAGGTCTCGCGGCAGATCAGGCGGAGCCAGGATCAGGCCGGACGAAAGCGCTCGATCTAGCGCCCGTACGCACACCAGATCCGGGAGTTCCGGCGAATATCCAGCCAGAATCACCCTGCCCCGCGCCTGGCTCATACGCGCGGCCTCACTTCAAGATCAAGCTCGTCCAGCATCCGTTCCGCCATTCGGCTGGCTTCAATCTGCACATTCGCGGGGGCGCAGGTCACTGATTCGATGCACATCTGCTGCAGATCTTCGGTGGCAAGCATTCCGGTGAAGACAGCCTCGTCAGCGGTGATCCGGGCATGCGCCCCGATCGGTGAGGTACATCCCCCACCAACAGCGCGCAGGAAAGCTCGTTCAGATTCCACCGCGGCGGCCGTGTCCACTTCATGGAGCGGGGCCAGAAGTTCCCGCACGTCGTGGTTGTCCTCACGCACCTCCACGCCGAGCGCACCCTGTCCGGGAGCCGGGACGAATTGCCCGATTTCCAGATGCTGGCGAATCCGATCGTGCCAGCCCATCCGGTGGACGCCGGCGGCTGCGATAATCGCCGCATCCAGTGGCCCCTCGGTCGCTTTCCGGATCCGGGTATCAATGTTCCCGCGCAGATCGGTGATTTCGAGATCCGGGCGACGTCGCTTCACCAGCGCTACTCTCCGTCGAGAACTCGTGCCAACAGTACTGCCGGCTGGAAGCTCGTCCAGTGTGCCAACGTTGCTGACCAGAACATCCCGCGGATCCTCTCGCTCCAGAATTGCGCCGAGATGGAGACCGGGCGGAAGTTCCGACGTGAGATCCTTCACGCTGTGAACGGCGACATCGATCTCGCCACTCGTGAGCGCGAGCTGCAGTTCCTTGGCAAAGATGCCCTGCCCGCCGATGATCTGGAGTGATGTTTCCTTATCCCGATCACCCGCGGTCGATACAACTTGCACGTCGCAGGTTAGATCCGGGTAATGCTGGTTCAGGAGCTCGACTACGCGTTCGGTCTGCCGCAGCGCCAGCGCGCTCCCGCGAGTGCCGATTCGAAGCGTGCCGTTGTTCGGGAACACCTGCCCCAATATCCCTTCGGTTCGAAAACTATGCAGCTACGATTCATGCACGTCAGCGGGGTGGCACCAGACACTCAATCGCGGCACAATCTGGTGTGTGACGTGACGCGCAATGCGAGCGGCAACGCCCCCACGATACGCTGCCGGACGCGAAGCACAGAATACTGCGTAAATGTGAGCAAACCTGTGCAAATCTGCGCACCTGTAGTATTCTATACAGGGTCCAGAAACACTGTCAAGCGGGGAAAACCCCTGCTTGTTGACCGTTCTGGCGAGCTCTGGTAAGCTATCCGGTCGTGGGTCCAGCGACCCACGCATTTGTGTTGCTTTTAGAAACGCGTGACGCGGGGAGAAGTTCAGGTGTACGCTGTTGTTGAAACTGGCGGTAAGCAGTACCGCGTCGAAGTAGGTGATTCGATCCAGGTCGAGCTGCTCGATGCTGAACCGGGCGAAGATGTCACGCTGGATCGCGTACTGATGCTGTCGGACAACGACAGCGTCAAAGTCGGTCGGCCGACGGTTGATGGCGCCAGGGTCGTTGCCAGCGTTGATGAGCATGGCAAGGGCGAGAAGATTCGCATCTTCAAGATGAAACAGGGCTATCGAAAGTCGCAGGGACACCGACAGAAGCTGACAACCCTGACGATCAAGGATATTGTCGGCGCCTGAGTTCCCGGTACGACAATCACCTCCGCGCACGAACCGATAATGACGATTGAACCGATCGAATTGCCAGAGGAGGAATACAATGGCTCACAAGAAAGGCGTCGGCAGCTCGCGTAACGGTCGCGATAGCCGCTCCAAGCGCCGTGGCGTAAAGCGCTATGATGGACAGGTTGTAACGGCTGGCTCGATTCTGGTTCGCCAGTCCGGTACGAAGTTCAACCCGGGCAACAACGTCGGTGTTGGCAAGGACTGGACACTCTTCTCGCTGATCGATGGCGAGGTCAAGTTTGAACCGGTTCGCCGCAACAAGAAGCAGGTCAGCGTCTACCCGGCCGTAGAAACCCAGGCGTAAGCAGGAGAGAGACATGAGAGCTGGAATCCACCCGAAATATCAGGAAGCAACCGTTTCCTGCGCCTGCGGTAACTCATGGCAGACCCGCTCGACGAAGCCGGAAATCCGGATCGAGCTCTGCCCGAAGTGCCATCCGTTCTACACCGGCGAGCAGCGCATCGTTGACTCGGCTGGTCAGGTAGAGCGCTTCATGCAGCGCATGCAGAACGCTGCTGAGGCACCGCGCCGCAAAAAGGCCGAGCGCCGGCAGCGCAAGATGGATTCCCGGCAGCGACAGCGACGCAGTGAAGAGACGCTGCTTGAAACTGACGATGCCGCGGAAACCGATTCCTCAGAGAACCAGAGTTAATCGCTTCCCGGTTCTCGATGGAAATCACAAAATGGCTGAGAACGCGACGGCCTTGTGCCGTCGCGTTTGCCATTGAGTCCCGTATTCAGAATCCATTCGTCTAACCTGGAATCCACACCCCTTCCTTTGCGTTACTATTATTAACCGGAGCGACTGGTAGCTGGAGCGTACTGACCGCCGTCGTTGCCGGTCGGTACCGGAATCTCCAAGGACAGGAGCGGGAATTCTATGACCGGACACATGTCCGTGTATCCACGCCCAGACGAAGTGACCGAGAACGAACTCCGCGAAGCGGGATTCACCGAATCCCAGATCGACGAGTTCCGAAACATGCGCGAGATGTATCCCTATATCGAGTACGTCGATTCCCGACGGGAATGGCATCGACTCCGTTTTGTCAAATGGCTCTATCACCAGGGCCAGATCACGCGATAACAAACGGATAGTTATCCCCGGTGGGTTGCCGCTGGCAATCCACCGTTCCTTTCTATACATCGCAGTTTGGAAAACGCATCTGAGTGTGCGTTTTGTCACCTTGCGCCGCCCTTGGCGGGTGATATACTCCCATGCAAACGTGCTGCGAGATGTGCGGTGGAATCACGGGGGAAACGCGCTTCGCTGTGCCATCGCAGGAAGGAAATCAAAGTCGATGACCTATGTAATTGCTGAGCCGTGTATCGGAACCAAGGACGCATCCTGCGTTGAGGTCTGCCCGGTGGACTGCATTCATTCGGACGATGATGCGGAGATGTATTTCATCGACCCGAACGAGTGCATCGACTGCGGGGTGTGCGCCGAGGTCTGCCCGGTAGAGGCGATCTTTTTCGAGGATGACCTGCCCGAGCAATGGTCAGAATACCTCAAGATCAACGCGGACTATTTCGAGAAGTAGTCACCGAATGCGTATGACGTGGCAGGCGCCGGCGGACGCCGGCGCCTTTCGCATTCCATGCGCTCATCGTTCAGACGGAGGAGTGCTTCCATGACCGCATACGCGGGAACAGTTAGGGCGCCAGAATTTCCTGAAAACCTGGAATGGTTCAACACCCGGCGGCCTCTCCGATTAGCCGATCTCCGGGGCAAAGTCGCCATCCTCGATTTCTGGACCTTCTGTTGAATTAATTGCCTGCATTTGCTTCCCCAGTTGGAGAAGCTCGAAGCTGAATTCCCCGACGAACTGGTCATCGTTGGCGTTCACTCCGCCAAGTTTCCCGGCGAACGTCCCGGCGGAAGTCTCCGCAGCGCCGTGCAGCGCAACCGCATCCAGCATCCCGTGGTCAACGACGCCGACTTCCAGATCTGGCAGGAGTACAGCGTCCGGGCCTGGCCCACTCTGATGTTCCTCGATCCATCCGGGATGGTCATCGGCAAGCATGAAGGTGAAGCACCGGCGGACGCTCTGATCGCCGCAGTCCGGGACCTGATCACGCAGTACGAGCAGCATGGCATGATCGACCGCACGCCGATCGATGCTCTCCAGCAGGAACAGCGCCCGGAGACCGACCTCGCCTTCCCCGGTAACGTTCTGCCCGACGCTCAATCCAATCGACTCTTCATTGCCGACAGTGGTCACAACCGGATACTGATCACTGATCTCTCTGGTGAAGTGCTCAACGTCGTGGGCTCAGGAGAACGTGGATATGCTGACGGAGCGATCGATCAGGCCAGATTCGATCAGCCGCAGGGTTGCATCGTTGACGGAAACACGCTCTATGTTGCAGACACGGGTAACGGCAGCATTCGGGCAGTAGATCTGGATTCGAACACCGTCACAACGGTTGCCGGAACCGGTGAGCAGGGATTGGGAGTCCCTGAAGCAGGTCCAGCCACGCAGACGGGCCTCCGTTCTCCCTGGGACCTCGCAATTCACCAGGGATCGCTCTACATCTCAATGGCCGGAACCCATCAGATATGGCAACTCGATCTCGATGCCGGATCGATCGAACCCTATGCCGGCGACGGTGTCGAGGCCATCCGGGACGGTGACCGGCTCAGAGCCTGGCTGGCGCAACCGAGCGGCCTTTCGATCGAAAACGGGCGCCTCTATTTCGCAGACAGCGAGACGAGCGCGATCCGCTTCGTGGAGCTACCTCCCGGCGATCAGGTCCAGACGCTCGTCGGCACCGGATTGTTCGATTTCGGCGACATCGATGGGATCGGCGATCAGGCCCGGCTACAGCACCCGATCGGTCTCGCCACGCACGATGGAACCGTCTACGTCGCCGACAGCTACAATCATCGGATCAAACGCCTCGATCCTGAAAGTCGCCGGGTTGAATCATGGCTCGGAAACGGTGTCCCGGAACTCGTCGACGGGTCCGATGCCGATGTGTCGTTTGACGAGCCATCGGGCCTCGGGATTGCGGGCACCGTGCTCTACATTGCCGACACCAACAACCATGCGATTCGCATTGCCGATCTCGAAACCGGCTCGGTGAGCACGCTGGATATCCGCTTTCCGGGCTAGGCGAGATTCACTCCGGCCACGCTGAAACTGGACACTGTCCGGATCCGCGGTCAACCTGAACAGCTTTACATCAGCCACCCGGCTTGCTATTCTAGGCACAATCGCAATTGTTGTATCTAATCAATCCGCCACTCCCCGACGGCACTGCGTTGAATTGCCCGCTCTGGTGGAACACGGGCGGTGGCGGTCAGGAAGGATGAGGCGCACGATGATGGAACAACAGGCTTACTCGGAGCCTGCGTTCAGGGATCTGCAATCGACGTTTGCCGGAGAGTTGATCGACCGGACAGATGATCAGTACGCGGAATCCTGCGCGCTCTGGAACGGCATGATCAAACGATCACCGGCACTAATTGCCCGCTGCAGCAGCACAGAGGATGTGGCCAAAGCGGTGCGGTTCGCGCGAGAGCAGAATCTGAGCGTCTCGGTGCGGGGCGGTGGGCATAGCGCCGCCGGCAAGGCGCTCGTAGATGACGGGATCGTGATCGACCTCACCCGGATGCGAAATGTTCAGGTAGACCCAGAGAATCGAGTCGCTCGAGCCCAGGGAGGTGCGACCTGGGCTGACTTTGACGCCAGCACGCATCAGCATGGACTCGCGGTAACCGGCGGCCTGATCTCCAGCACCGGAATCGGTGGTCTGACCCTCGGCGGCGGCTTCGGCTGGCTTATGCGGTCATACGGAATGAGTTGCGACAACCTGATCGGTGCCGAGGTTGTCACCGCGTCAGACGATATCATCGAGGTCAGCGAAGTCGAACGACCGGAGCTTCTCTGGGGACTTCGTGGAGGCGGCGGCAACTTCGGTGTTGTCACCCGGCTCGACTTCCGACTGCATCCCGTCTCAACCGTCCTTGGCGGAATGATCGTACATCCGATCGAACGAGCGGGGGAAGCGTTGCGCTTCTATCGCCAGTTCAACGAGGACGCGCCGCGAGCGCTGACCGTATACGCCGCAATGATGACCGATCCCGATGGCAATCGAGTTCTTGCTTTCATCTGCTGCTATAACGGCGATCCGGATGAGGGGCAGAAGATCCTTGCGCCGTTGATCGAATGGGGTCCACCACTGGCCGTTGACCTCAACCCGGTACCGTACCCGGCCCTGCAATCTATGCTGGACGAAGGATTTCCGCCCGGGCTTCCGGTCTACTGGCGGGGTGACTTCATCGACACACTCACAGACGGCGTGATTGACACCCTGGTCGAGAAATTCGGCGAGGTGACCTCACCACTATCGGCGCTGGTCGTCGAACAGTTCGGTGGTGCGTGTCAGGACTTCAGCCCCGATCACTCGGCATTCGGTCATCGACATGCTGACTACAATATCGCGATTATCTCTCGATGGGACTACGACTCGGACCCCGATAGCCACGTCAGCTGGGCCCGAGGTGTACACGACGCAATTCGCCCTCACGCCAGCGGCGTGTACGTCAATTACGTTGGAGTTGGCGAGTCTGAAGATCGCATTCGCGAAGCCTACGGCCCGGAAACCTACGATCGGCTGGCTCGCTTGAAATCGCAGTACGATCCGGAGAACGTGTTCCAGTCGAACCAGAACATCAAACCTGCAAACTAACTCCTTACCCCCGCACAACGGGCGGCGGATGACACCCCATCCGCCGCCCGTATTCGTGTTCCACCTGGTCGAGCCCGAATCCTGTAACTTCAGCTGACAGAACTGCATCAAATGTTTGGAGCCAGGGCTCCGGGAACGTGCGTGCCCGATGGGCCATTCCCGCGCTGGACCGGGTACGATTGAAAACAGCAGGTTCATCCGGGCTTGCGCAATATACCCATAGGGGGTATGCTTATCATGAGTGAACGAGCCGAGGAGGTTTCAACTTATGTCCGACGAACACACGGGCATCGACACACCGGACACCAGCGATTCCTATTCGCAGGACAAGGCGCGCATTCTCGCCCGGCTCCGACGAATGGAAGGCCAGGTACGCGGTGTGCAGAGAATGGTTGAAGAGGACAAGTATTGCGTCGACATTCTGACGCAGATTTCTTCGATCATGGCCGCTGCCCGCGGAATCGGACTGGTGATCCTGGAAGATCACATTCGCGGCTGTGTGACCAACGCCGAAGATCAGGAAGCGGCACTGCAGGAAGTGATGGACGCTCTGGAACGTTTCACCAAGAGCGTCGGTTGATCGTCCTCATCGGGTAGTAGCGATCAGTACCCCTGCCCGGTATCCAGGACGACGCACGAGATGGATTGAACCAATGACCACCACACCGACACGCGATGAACAGCAGAATCAGGCAACTGTCTCGAGCGAGGCGAACATCCTCGTCTCGGGGATGACCTGTGCTTCGTGTGTCCGGCGCGTCGAGCGTGGACTCGAGAAACTCGACGGCGTTGATTCGGTCAGCGTCAACCTCGCAACCGAACGAGCCAGAGTCTCCTACGATCCGAATGTCGTGAGACCAGACGACTTGCGTGCCGCGATCGAAAAGGCCGGCTATGGTGTGGAAGAACTCCAATCCGAAGGCGGACAGAACGGGCATGCTCCAGTCGATGCGTCTCCAACCGGAGAGATCACGCTCGATGTGGAGGGAATGACGTGCGCGTCCTGCGTGCGCCGTGTGGAGCGATCGCTAAGTCGTGTCGACGGGGTCAGCGAGGCAAGTGTCAACTTCGCCACTGAGCAGGCGACCGTGTCCTACGACCCTGCAGCCGTCGATATTAGCGCTCTGACCGCCGCAGTAGAGAAAGCCGGATTCGGGGCGAGCCTTCCGCAGACACGGGAATCGGTAACTGCGGAGCAGAGTCACACCTCTGAGGCGACCGATCCTCGGGAGGCCGCACGCGAACGTGAGATGAACGATCTCAAGCGGAAGTGGATCGTCGGTCTCGTGATCGGCACGATCATGATGATCGAGATGTACGTCCCGCTCGGGATCAGTATGGAAAACCTGGCGCCGCTGATGCTTATTCAAGCGGCAATCGTCCAGTTCTGGGCGGGCGCGGTCTTCTACAAGGGCGCCTGGGCTGCCGCGAAGCATTTCACGACCAACATGAACACGCTGGTCGCCATCGGCACCAGCATGGCGTTCGCATACAGCGCGTTCGTTACGCTCTGGCCAGGGCTGGCCGCGCAGTGGGGCTTCCCGTTCCATCTCTACTTCGAGACGGCCGTTATTATCATCTCACTGGTCCTGCTCGGCCGCTGGATGGAGGCGCGAGCCAAGAAACAGACCAGCACGGCGATCAAGGCGCTTGCCGGTCTTCAAGCTCGAACCGCCCGAGTAATCCGCGACGGGGTCGAGCAGGATATTCCGATCGAATCCGTTCAGGTTGGTGATCACGTCCGGGTTCGTCCGGGCGAGAAAGTGCCGGTCGACGGTGTTATCGTCGAGGGACGATCGACGCTGGACGAAAGCATGCTCACCGGAGAGAGTGTTCCGGTCGAGAAGACGAGCAATGATGAAGTAATCGGCGCCACGATCAACAAGACCGGCGGGTTCGTTTTCCGGGCCACGAAAGTCGGCCGAGACACGACGCTGTCGCAGATCATGCGCATGGTCGAAGAGGCCCAGGGCTCAAAAGCGCCGATGCAGGCGATGGTCGATACCGTTTCGAGCTACTTCGTTCCCATCGTCATTGCAATGGCTGCACTGGCCGGTGTGGTCTGGCTGGCGTTCGGTCCGGGGCTGATCTTTGCTCTGACGGTGGTGATCGCAACGTTGATCATTGCCTGCCCGTGCGCGCTCGGACTGGCCACGCCCACGGCAATCATGGTCGGCACCGGCAAAGCCGCGGAGAATGGCATCCTGGTTCGGGGCGGTGAGGCGCTGGAGATGACCCGGCGGATTGACACCATTGTCCTGGATAAGACCGGCACGCTCACCCGCGGCAAGCCAACGGTCACCAATGTGGTGCCAGCGAACGGTATGGACGAATCCGCGGTACTCCGGTTTGCCGCTGCAGCCGAGGTCGGCTCTGAGCACCCGCTCGGTGAGGCGATCGTTTCCCGCGCAAAGGAGTTGTCGCTGGATATCCCGGATTCGGATGGGTTCCAATCCGTGACCGGCAAGGGCATTCAGGCCACGGTTGACGGGCGTGAAGTGCTCATCGGCAACCAGGCGCTGATGACTGATGCGAGTATCGGACTGGATGGTCTGTCAGGTACGGCTGACGAACTCGCGCACGATGGCGTCACGCCGATGTATGTCGCCGTCGACGGGCAGAGCGCCGGCATTATCGCGGTCGCAGATACGTTGAAAGACGAATCGACCGAGGCAGTTGCCAAGCTGCAGGCGCTCGGGCTCGAGGTCTGGATGATCACTGGTGACAATCGAGCAACTGCGGAAGCCATTGCCCGGCAGGTTGGTATCGATCACGTTCTGGCGGAGGTGCTACCGGAGCAGAAGGCCGAAAAAGTGTCCGAGCTTCAAGCCGAGGGTCGCACAGTAGCGATGGTTGGCGATGGCATCAACGACGCACCGGCGCTGGCCCAGGCAAATCTGGGGATTGCGATCGGCACCGGGACCGATGTGGCGATGGCCGCGTCCGATATCACGCTGATCGGCGGCGACCTGCGAACCATCGTGACGGCGATCGCGCTCTCCCGGAAGACGGTCGGAGCCATCAAACAGGGGCTGTTCTGGGCCTTTGGATACAACACACTGCTGATTCCGGTGGCGATGGGCATCCTCTACCCGTTCTTCGGGCTGCTTCTTAACCCGGTGCTCGCAGCCGCGGCGATGGCAATGAGCAGTGTCTCAGTGGTGACGAATGCGTTGAGGTTGCGGCGCTTCCGCCAGCCGGACACGCCGGAAGAGATCCTTAATCCGCCGCTCTCCAGTCGAATCGGTGAGTACGCCTATCTGGCCGGAATCGGAATCGTGGCAATTATCGTTGGCGCTTTCGCTCTGGTTCTGGCAAATCCAGATCACGCCGACGCTGAAGTTCCGGGGCATGGAGACCACGGGGCGATGGTCGAAGATATGCCCTCATCGAGCAGCGAAGACCGCATCGTGTTTGATGATCAGCAATAGCTCGAGAACTGGCCGGCGCGGCTCTAACTGCTCGCCGGCCTGGCTTCCATCACGGCAAACACATCAAAGAAGTAGGTTCGGACGTCCACCAGTTCCAGGCCGGCATTCCGCGCGATCTCAACCGGAGCGCGGTTCCACTGGCAACCGAACTTGCTGGCGTGGCTCTCCGCACGGAAGTCCTGATACCAGCCGATCGCCCGGTTCGAACTACGCCCATGCTCCAGCAATAGAATTCGACCATCAGGCTTACAGACCCTGGACATCTCCTGAAACGCAACAGCCGGATCGGGGAAGGTACAGGAACTCAAGGTCGAAAGCACCGTATCAAAGGTGTCATCCGGAAACGGCAGATTCTCGGCATCGAGAAGCGCATATTTCGGCCGCATTCCCAGCTTACGAGCTTTGTGATCAGCGATCTGCAGCATCCCACGGCTGATATCTCCGGCCACGAGATCGACATCCTCAGGAAGCAGTCGGAAATTCTTGCCGCTTCCCGCTGCTATTTCAAGCGTCTTCCCGTGAACTCGACCTGCCAATCCTCGACGCAGGGCGCGGACTCCAAAGAACTCCGGGAGTGCCTCGACGACGTCGTACCACCGGGCAAATCCATCGTACTTTTCCTTGATTTCGGTCTTGGTGAGCAGATGTGGCTTGCTCATTGTTGTACCTGCCCTAACGTTCGCCCCAGGTGCCAGTATTCGAGCGAGCTAATCAAACGCGATCCGCATGATCCGGCCATCATCCGCAAGGTCCTGATACCAGATCTCTGACGGTCCAATGAGCACAGGGAATGCCGCCGGTCCCTGCGTGAGATACTCGGCCTCGCGCCCGGTTGCCTCGAGCAGAGCAATCCGCCCATCGATTCCTGCGACCAGCCAGTTATCGTCGTCCAGCCAGGTCATACCGTCTCCCGGATCCGTCCGGACGATCTCGATCGACTGCGCCAGATCTTCGACTGGACTGACGAGAATCGCATCCCGGGCGTCATCCGGATCACTTCCCGTGAAGCTTCGCAATCTGAGGGCGATTCTGCTCTGATCGGGACCGACCGCCAGATCAGCCAGATCAATCCCGCGATCCGAGCCACGGGTGCTGAACTCGTAGATCGTTGTCAACTCCGGATCCGCCGCGCCGTGAAGGTCCGCGCGCACCAGCTCAATCTCTCGCGGATACCCATCATCCCAGCTCGTAACGTGGGTGAAAATCAGTGAATCGTCGGCAATCCAGGTCAGGTTCATCGACGGATCGATCCGTGCGTCCCCGTCAAGTTCCCAGGACGTCACCTGAAACGGATCACGCTCCCAGGGATCAAGCCAGAGCTCTGTAGATCCGGACCCCATATCGTGAACCATAAACGCTAGATTTGCGCCGTTCGGACTGAA
>SLMJ01000165.1 GCA_007133615.1 Thermomicrobiaceae bacterium
CTCGGCGGCTCGTTGCGAAATCCTGGCAACTTCAACAACGTGGTCGGGTTTCGTCCATCGCCGGGTCGGGTCCCCAACATCCCCAACGGGAACGGCTACAACTGGATTTCGATCAAGGGGCCGCTAGCGAGAACCGTCGCCGATACCGCGCTATTGTTCAGCGCGATGGTCGGACGTGACGATCGCGATCCATTACTGATCGATGAGCCGGGCGAGCAGTTCCGGAAACCGTTGGACCGCGATTTCTCGGGCGTGAAGCTTGCCTGGAGTCCGGATCTCGGTGGGTTGCCGGTTGACCCCCGTGTCTCCGAGGTGCTCGCGAAGGCGATTTCCGTGGTGCAGGGTGAGCTCAAGGCCGACGTTGACGAAGCGACACCGGATTTCACCGACGTTCAGTACGTCTTCGAGGTACTTCGCGCCTACCGGATGGCGACAAACTTCGATCCAATCTTTGAGGAAAACAGGCACCAGATCAAGCAATCAGTTATCTGGAACGTCGAGCAGGGGCGATCGTTCAGTGCCATCGATGTCGGCCGAGCCGAACAGAAGCAGGCGGCCTATTATCAGCGGATGCTCGCGTTTCTGAATGAATACGAGTTCCTGCTCTGCCCGGTCAACCAGGTGCCGCCGTTTGATGTGAAGATCGATTATCCGACCGAGGTCAACGGCGTCCCGATGGAGAACTACATTGCCTGGATGAAATCGGCCTACTACATCAGCACATCCGGTTTGCCGTGTATCTCCGTCCCGGCCGGCTTCACCAGCGACGGGCTGCCCGTCGGCCTGCAGATCGTCGGACGACCGCGGGACGATTTCGGCGTTCTGCAACTTGCCCACGCCTTCGAGCAGGCGACCGGGCACTGGAGAACCCGGCCAGGGGTGGTGTGATTATTGCCAAAGCGTTGCCGTTAAGTGAGACTCCCCTCTCCCAGGATTGGGAGAGATTCTATGGATTGAAGTCAATGGGTCTTGAGCCGACCAACGACATCAGAGATCAGATAACTCTCCCCTCTCCCAGAATTGGGAGAGGGGCCGGGGGTGAGGGCCTTTCCTACTCCACGTTTGAAAACAGGTTATTCAACGCCTCGGCCACCGTCGGGTGGGCGAATGGGGCGTCCCGCATTGTTGTGTACGGAGTTCCGGTTATCATGGCGAGTTGAATGATCGACATGATCTCTCCACCGGCGATGCCGAAGATCGTCGCGCCCAGGATCTGATTGGTGTCGCCGTCGATCACCGCTTTCATCAGACCGCGGGTTTCGTCGGTCTCCAGAGCCCGGGCGACGCTCGTCATCGGCATGCTGGCCGTCTGTACGGTGTAGCCAGCGTCGCGCGCTTCCCGCTCACTCATCCCGACGCGAGCAAGTTCCGGATCGATGAAGACGACGTACGGAACAACGCGCGATTCGATACTCGCGCCGCCGTTTCCGAACAGGTTGGTGCTCAGTATCCGGTATTCATCAAAGGAGATGTGCGTGAATGCCGGTCCGCCTTTGACGTCGCCGATTGCCCAGATACCGGGAACGTTCGTTTCCAGACGGTCGTTGACCGGAACAAAGCCATGGTCGTCGACCTCGACTCTCGAGTTTTCAGGCGAGAGCGCCCGGGTTGCCGGTCGTCGGCCAGTCGCCATCAATACGTGACTGCCCGTTATGTCGACTGTTCCGCCCTTGCCCGCGACCGTCGCAACGACGCCGTTCAAATGGTTCGCGAGCCCTTCGAGCCGGGCGCCGAGGTAGACGTCGATTCCATCCTCTTCGAAAATCCGTTGCACTTCCTCAGAGACTTCCGGTTCTTCCCGGTTGACCAGGCGGTCGCCGCTGTTGATGATCGTCACGTTCGCGCCGAACCGGCGAAACATCTGCCCGAACTCGAGCCCGATGTACCCACCGCCGACCACGATCAGGTGGTCCGGGACCTCTGCCAGTTCCATGATAGTGGTTGAGGTCAGGTAGGGAACGTCGTCGATGCCGTCGACCGGCGGGAACCGGGGTTCTGTTCCGGTGTTGATGAAGATCTGATCGGCGGTCAATTCCCGGGTGCCACCTTCATTCAGCGCAACCGTGATGGTCTTCTCACCGGTGAAACTCGCTTCGCCCATGTACACATCGAGTCCCTCGGTGGAGTGAATCGCGTTGCTGCTGCCACCGTGGAACATATCGACGATGTCGCGCTTGCGCTGCCGCACGGTCGAAAGATCGACCGAGACCGGTCCGGTGTTCACACCGTAATCTCCGGCGCGCTTAGCCAGGTGGGCAACGCGGGCGCTAGCGACCATCGTCTTCGTCGGGGTGCAGCCCCAGTTAACGCATGTCCCGCCGAGTTTCGACCGCTCGATAAGGGCAGTCGTCTTGCCGTTCGATGTCAGGGCTCCGGTCAGTGGGCCGCCGGATTGTCCGGCACCGATAACGATCGCATCATAGTGTTCCGCTGGCATTCGTTCATTCCTTCGCTGGTTCGAATTTCGACCTCTCCTCGTTGATACCAGCGTAAGCGGAATGTTCGTGCCAGCGATGTAGGCGGGATTACTCCCGGGTGTCGCGCCAGATCGTGACCTGATCGACAGGAGTCCGGGAGCGTGGCTTCGGGTCGCTTTCTGCGTATCCCACGTAGATCATGCCGAGCAGTTCGTCGCCCTCATCAAGCCCGAAATAGCGCTTGACCGGCTCGGAATAGCACGGATCGCCGGTTCGCCACATCGTCGCCAGTCCGAGCGCTTCGCCGGCCAGCAGCATGTTCTGGATTGCTGCCGCGGTGGCGCAGGTTTCCTCCACGGCCCAGATCTTGTTGCCGGGTTGTGGCTGGACGGCGACTCCGATCACCACCGGTGCCCGGAGTGGTTTCTCGCGGGTCTTCTCGATCACCGCCTCCGGTAGGTCTGACGGGTCATCTTCTTCGGCCAGTTTCGCCTTGACCAGCGCATCCCCGAGACCGAGCCGGGCATCTCCGGTGAGGACAAAGAATCGCCATGGTTCAGTGTGATGGTGATTGGGCGCGGTGACCGCTGCCTCGAGCATCTGCTGGATGAGCTCTTTCGGGGGTTCCTGGTCGGTTACTTTGCCGACACTGCGGCGGCTGTGAATTGCGTGGAGAATCGCGTTACTGGTGACGGTCACCCTGCATCCTTTCTGGCCGACTAATGTACTCATGCGAACTGTAGTAATCCCGATCCCAAAAGTCGGAATTATTCAGGCGCCGCTCGTGCCTGTCAAGATGACTGGCACCCGGACCGATAGCGCAGGACTGTTGCCCACAGCGACGACCGGTGCGAAGCTAGCGCGAGAAACCTATCACTTGTGAGTCTGGACAAACGCTGTGTCGCGACCGACAGGTATCCGAGAGGAGCTCGAACGATGCCCGAACGACCGAAAACCCCGGAAGTCCGACTGCACTACATGACCAGTGAAGACGTGGAAGCTGGTGGTTTTGACAAGGCAATCCTGCCGGTCGGCGCGACCGAGTTTCACGGACCGCATCTGCCGTTTGGCACCGACTCGATCGGCGCGGAGACGATCGCCGAAGCAGTCGCCCGGGAACTGGGCAAAACGCTGGTGCTGCCGCCGATCGGCTACGGCGTGTCGCATCACCACCTGGCCTGGCCGTGGACCGTGTCGGTTCGCCCTGACACGTTGATGTACATGATTCGGGACATCGGTGAATCACTGCTGGCGAATGGCATCCGAAAGCTGGTGATCCTGACAGCGCACGATGGCAACCGGTCTCCGGGTGAAGGCGCCGCCCGCCTGCTGCATCAGGAGCATGGGATTGCCGTTGCGCTGATGGATGGCTGGCAGGGGCGCATCCGTCAGGCGCTGGCCGGTACACAGTGGGACATCGACGAAGACCACGGTGGGCAGTCCGAGCTTTCGATCGTAATGTACGGTGCCCCGGAGACCGCCCGTCCGGAGAAGGCGACTCCCGAACCGCGCCAGGAGATGGGCGTGCCGGTGGAAGTTGTCGGCGAGTTCAAGGGGACCGTCCCGAAAGGCTTTTCCGGGGACGCTTCTGCTGCCAGCGCCGAGGAGGGGGAAGCGATCTGCAAGGCTGCGGTCGAGCTCGTCGTGCCGTTCCTGCGCGAGCTGGAAGCCAACGACTGGAAGCGCGGCGGCTTTATGAGCAAGATCTACGAGTAGCAGTCACCTACCTCAGTTCTCACTGACACTGACTGTGTAGGGGTCGACGCCCCTGTCGACCCGATACGCTTAGTGAGATGCCGCGGTCCCACAGGGGGAGGCTGCCTCATAACCGGAATCTGGTAGACCGGCCACCTCCGTGTGGCCCAGACCCACGGGCAATCCGGCAGGCGGGGGCAGACGGAGCTGCCCAATCTACCGGCAACAGACGATTTCAGAGACAGGCTCGGGGCGTGGGACCCTGCGAACCCCGTGCAACTTCTGGGAGAACGGGCCTGATGAAGCCGGACGTCGCGCGACGTCCGGCTGGTTGTTTGTCTTCGCGGCTCGCCTAAATGGACTGTTGATCGGAAACCGAGTTCCCGTTGGAATCGGTGACTATGAGCTCTACAATCGATGCGCCGCTCTCCCGGGTCCGAAGCTCGTGTTTCCCGCTCGCGGACGAGCCGCTAATCGAGCCGGTTGCCGAGTCGAGCTGATTACCGCTTCCGTCGAGCAAGCGCGATGTCACAGATTCCAGGTTGTTCCCGGAGACAGCCCAGCTCACGTTGGCCCGGAACCAGGGGCCGGTTGTTCTCGAGCTGACGTTGAACTCGTCGATTGTCAGATCGTCAGGTTCGTCCTCGCCGTTCTCCTCTTCCTCCGGCTCGAGTGCGAAGATTACCTCAATATCGTTGTCGTCGACAGTGATCGGAATGGTCTGGGGCTCGTAACCGTCCGCAGTGGCCGTCACCTCGTAGTCGCCGGCCGGGACCTCGCCGAAGTCGAACTCACCGTCCTCGTCAGTCACAATCTCTTCGTTCACATCGGTCTCGTGACCAATGAGCGTGACGGTTGCCCCTTCGATCGTATCGTCGAGGTCCGTCCCTTCTACGGCGACAACGCCCGATACGCGATACTCTTCAGGTTCCTCTGGATCATCCGGCTCGTCGGAATCGTCCAGATCCTCGACATGGACCGTCAAATGGTCCGCGAAGGAGAACCCGTTCACCGCCTTGCGAACGTGCAAGGTGTACTGACCGGTCTCGGTGAGTTCGACGTCGGCGGAGCTTCCTGACTGTGGATCGCCTTGCCAGCTCTCGCCATCATCCCGAGTGCTGGCCCATTCATGTTCCTTGAATGCGTTCGAATGGTCACTCAGGTAATCCATTTGGCTTACGCCATCCTCGACCCAGCGCCACCAGCCTTCGAAAAAGACCTCGAAATCGTCGTCAGATCCGCCGTCCCAGTCGAACTCGAGCTGGTTACCTGCCTGAGTTCCAGAGAGGCCGGACGGTGCGCCTGCACCTTCTAGCTTGTCTGCCACCTGATTGCGCAGTTCATTATTCAGAAAGTCATACAGCCGGCTGCCGGGGCACTGCGTCGATCCGCCGTCGCCTTCAGCATCACGATGGCCGACACAATGGGTGAATCCCTCATGCCAGACCCGGTCGGTGCGCAGAAAATCGGATTGGCCCTCTGGATGAAGGAAATGCCTGCCGCACTCGAACGCGACGGCATCGACCAGCGCATCATATGCCTCGTTACTCCAGGTCCGGTTCCACTGTCCCTGCTGAGAATTACCGATGGCTGCAATCGCGGTTGAACCATAGTTGTAGGAGAGCACGTGGCCGCCCTCAACCCCGTTGCTCAGGATCTCCCGACCCCCTTTTTCGGGATCACGCCCGCGTCGTCCTTCGTAGATGTTGCCGAACCGGTCGACCAGTATCTGGTAGCCGATGTCTCCCCATCCGAGGTTGATTGCGTGGTACGAGTGAATCGCCCGGACTTCAGCGGCGCCGTCGGAGTAGTTGTTGCTTGTTGCAGTGTGGTGCAGGAACACTTTCTTGACCGGGACGAACCGCTCTTCCCAGAAGTTGTCATGGTCTTCGTCGACGCCCCAGCCTTCCCGGGTAGTCACGTATATCGAAACGCCAGCTTCGTTCGTGAGCGTCACGTCCGTAATCTCATCGGCTCTTGCAGTAGCGAAGAAGGAAGAACTACCCTCCTCCTCATCACTGCGAGCGTCGATGCACGCCAACGTGACCTCGTCGATTTCGACGTCCTGATCCGAACGGAAGTCGATCCGGTATTGCAAAAACCTCGGGCGATTCAGACCGGCCAGCGTTCCGAATACTTTGATTCCGTCGGCATCGAGAAGTGAATCGTCCTGTAACTCTCCGTGAACCGGAATTGCGCCGTGAGCATTCGAGGAGATTGCCTCGATGCCGAGCTCCTGCCAATCGGACCAGTTCTGTCCGTTCCTACTTCCTCGCACGGACACGGAGACGTCCGACGGTCGTGCACCTCGCCCAGTCCAGCACAGGCCGACATGGGAGGGCGCGAAGGGCGCCGAAATCCCTCTGGACTCGAATGATGCGCCAGACCTGCCTCTGATTGATGCATCGGAACCCTGCCCGCGTATGCTGGCTCCCCGTTCGTGGCCGGCTGCAAAGTCCGAGGCAGACCGGTCACGGACCTCCTCATTGCGCGCTTTGCGGCGTCGTCGATCGCTTCTGCGGATGGCATCTACCCGGACGTTTGATCCGGGAAAGGTCGCGGCTCCGGCAGCAGCAACCCCGAGTGCGGCGGCACTCTTGATGAACGCCCGTCTGGAACGACGTCGTCGAAATGGCGATTGTTCAGTCATAGTTGCCTCCCCGGGGCGTGATTCAGCGCGATAGCGTCACGTGTGTTCTGAAGTACGAAGGTACCAGGAATCGTAACCGAATCGGCGAGATGAATGCAATAGTTGAGCATCGTGTGTAATGTTGCGTGCGGAAAATCACAGCGCTTCCCATAAAGCTGCCTGCATGCAAGTTGTCAGTCAATCAGAAACGAGTGTGCTTGACGGGCACGCCATTTCCCGTGAAGATCCTCACGCCGTCGCAAACAGGGAAGCCGGCTTACTGGCAAGAAACCATGGGGGATGGATTATGAGTCGCGACCGGGTCGAAATGCTCTATGGCGTCGATGCTACGAAGTCCGGCTGGGTGGTTGCCCGGGCGACACCGGACTTGAGTGAGATCGGACTCTATCTGGTTCCGGAGCTCGAGCCGCTCTTCTGGCGGGTGATCCGGGACGATGGCTTGCTCGCGATCGACATTCCGATCGGTCTGCCGGAGTCCGGCCCCCGGACCTGCGATCGCGCTGCCCGGCGGGCACTCGGGCAGCCTCGTGGTAGTAGTGTGTTTCCCGCACCAATGCGTTCCACCCTCAAAGCGACCAGCTATACGGAAGCATGCGATCTGAGCCAGGAGGCTTCTGGCCGGAAGCTTTCTCGGCAGACCTGGAATCTCTTGCCAAAGATACGCGAGGTCGATTCGCGTATCTGGGTCGAGCGGCAGGAACGCATCTTCGAAGCCCATCCTGAGATCAGCTTCATGTGCCTGGCTGGATCTGACCGCGGACTGTCGAGCAACAAAAAGCGACCGGAAGGTAAGCACAAGCGGCACGAGCTGCTTGGCACGGCTTTTCCAGACGTCGATCTCGATACCGTGCTCGCCTCGTTACCGAATCGTCTTGCCGCACTGGATGACCGGCTGGATGCGCTGGCCTGTCTCTTCACGGCCAGTCGAATACATCATGGCACAGCGCTTCGTTTTCCGGGCGCTTCAGTAGAGTTCGATTCGCGATCGCTCAGAATGGAAATCTACGGCTAACGCAACAAAACACCCCGGCCGGTGTGGAGATCGGCTGGGGTGGCGGGAGCACCGGAGGTGCTCCCGGGCAAGGTAAGGCGATGCCTTGGTCAGGCGTTGTCTTCTTCAAGCCAGCAGTTCCAGAGGAACGATCCCTGGATAATCAGCGGCTTGAAGCCTTGCAGTTTTGTGGAGCGCGCGTAGATCTGGTAGATATCCCCCAGCTTGATCACAGGTACCTCTTCGTAGAAGAGTTCCTGAAGCTGCTCGAAGAGCTCGTATCTCGCGTCAAAGTCGGTTTCTTCTCGTAGTTGCGCCGCCAGTTCAACCTTGCGATCAGTATCCCACCAGCCTGGCCATGTGGTGCTGGCGACGAACACCGTCAGCGCCGGGTCCATCCCACCGATACTGGTGTAGAAGAGATCCCAGAGCTCGGGATCCGCGCGACGTTCGCCAACTGTCGCCCAGTCATAGACATCAGTCACAACGTTCATGCCGACGTCTTCCATCTGCTGGGCAGCCATCATCGACGCGTTGTAGCGGTCTGTGTATTCCGAGGTGGTCAGGAAGGTGATTTCCTCACCGTCGTATCCAGCCTCTTCCATCAGCTGCTGGGCGCGGTCCGGATCGCGTTGATCATAGAGCTCTCCGCCGGCGTCCGAGTGCCAGACGACTTCCTGCAGAATCAAGCTGGGATCGAGTCGGAAGTGATCGCCGTAGCCCGCGCGCAGGATTTCCTCGTGGTTCAAACACGCCTGTAAAGCCTGACGCATCCGAACATCCGACATGATGCCTTCTTGTGTGTTGAGCACCAGGGACATCCAGGTGAATGGTTCGGGGTTAGCGATAATGTCATCGTCGCCCTCGAACGTTTCCAGATGGTCCGGGGAAATGTCGTCCAGGAAGTGGTAGTCGCCCGCCTGCAGTCCGGCGATGCGGGCTGCCTCGTCCGGAACAGGTATGAAGAAGATCTCATCTACGTACTGTTTCTTCAGGCCACCATAGCCCATTGGCTCGGAATCGCGGGCCGCGTATTCCTCGAACCGCTCCATATGGACATGGGTGTCCGATACCCACTCGACCAGCTTGTATGGACCGGTGCTTACGACGTCGTTGATCGGCTCGGGTCCAGCGCCCTCGACGATGCTGGCCGGGTAGATCGGGCAGCCTCCGCCCATCCGGTTGGCGAGCATCGGAGCAAAGGTGCCCAGTGGCGTGTTCATGTGAACTTCGATGGTGTAGTCGTCAACCTGTTCGACATCATCGACGGACTCGGCGAACGTGCCGCCCATCCCGGAGATCTCCATCCAGCGGTCCATCGACGCAATCACGTCTGCTGCCGTCATTTCCTCGCCGTTATGGAAGGGAACCCCTTCACGAAGGACGACCGTGTTCAGAAGGCCATCGTCACTCACCTCATGAGTATCAGCCAGCTCCGGAATGATCTGAAAGTCGTCGTCACGGGTGAAGAGATTTTCGTTCATATGGGTTGACACGAACCTCATCAGGATCTGGGTGCCAGCCATCATGTCGAGCTGCGGTGGATCCCCGACCAGCGTGGTGTAGAGGCTGCCGCCGTAGCGCTCCTCTTCCGGGGTTTCGTCGTCGACGGGTTCTTCCTCAACGTCATCATCTTCCTCGTCGGGTTCTTCCTCGACGTCGTCTTCTTCTGGCTCATCGTCGGTTTCTACGTCCGGTTCTTCTTCTTCCTCGACTTCGTCGTCATCATCGGGCTCTTCGGCCGCGATGTCTTCATCGTCGACAACGTCGTCATCTTCGGCACAGGCGGATATCAGTGCTGCCATTGTGGGCAAGCTCACACCCAGTACAGCTGATTTTTTCAACAGGGCACGCCTGCTGAATTGCGTGTTTTCCAGCTTGCTGGAAAGTGACGCGACTCCTGACAACGAGCGTTCCATAGCTCTCTCCCTCAGCGAGATAACCGCGTCCGCAAACGCAGTTCTCCATTGGCCTGACCTCGTCAGGCAGTATGTCGATAATGTCCCTGTGCGAGTTCGAGACAGACTAGCATGTTGTTTTGGAATGCGCAACAGTGGCCACGCTGCTGATATGCCTACCAATACGCGTCAAGATGTGTTAGTGCGTGCGCGTTCGTTTGATTAGCACGCATACTCGTGAGGAATCCTGGTCGCTGCGGAAGCGAGGGACTGAATGCTGTGAGCACAACAATCCTGGCTGATGGTCGCCTGTGACACCCTGCTGATCGCAGGTCCTGCGTTACACCGGTCTGCTGAAGTGGCGTCGATTGTCCGCCGATTCCTTTGCCGATTCGGCTGCGTTCTCTACAATGTCAGCACATCGGCTAGCTCTGGAGGGAGAACATCGCAGATGAGCAATGGACCAACTGACGGGATCAAGCCGCTTAGCGGGATCAGGGTTCTCGACCTGGGTCGGCATCTCGCTGGGCCAACATGTGGAATGATGCTCGGTGATCTTGGTGCGGATGTCATCAAGGTCGAGCGGATCGAAGGCGGCGACGATGGACGGACGGCCGGCCCACCGTGGGTCGGTGACGAAAGCGCGTTCTTCCTTTCTGCCAATCGCAACAAACGTTCGATCTGCCTGAATACCAAAGTGCCTGAAGGTCAGGAAGTGTTTCGGAAACTCGCCGCGACGGCCGACGTTGTGGTAGAAAACTTCCGTCCCGGCGTTATGGACGCGCTTAATATCGGGTACAACGAGATCAGCAAGACAAACCCCGGGATCATCTACTGCTCGATTTCCGGTTTCGGCGCGGATGGTCCGTACATGAACCGCCCCGGGCTAGATCAAATCATTCAGGGGTTTTCCGGCCTGCAGCGGCTCACAGGGTTCGAAGGTCAGGAGCCGACACGGGTTGGCATTCCGATCGCTGATCTCTTGACCGGTATTCTCGGTGCCTACGGCATCCTTGCTGCTCTCCATGCCCGGGAGCGAACCGGCAGAGGACAGCAGATCAACACCTCGCTCATGGAGAGCATGGTCGGTACGCTTGGTTTCCAGGCCGTCCGCTATCTGAACGGGGACGGTGTTCCGCCACCCGCTGGAAATCACCATCCCATCAACACGCCCTACGGTGTGTTTCAAACGAAGGACGGGTATGTCACGATCGGCGCGACCGGAGACAAGCGCTGGCCGATCTTCTGCCAGGCGATCGGCGCCGAAGAGTTGCTCGAGGATGAACGGTTTAAAACGAACGGCGGCCGGTTCCAGCACCGGGATGCGCTGATCGAACTGATCAATGAGAAACTGCAGGCAAAGACCTCCGACGAGTGGGAAGAGTTGCTCAATGAGGTCGGCGTGCCGTGTGGCCCGATCTACGATGTCAGCGAGAGTCTGAATCACCCGCAGGTGCTGCATCGGGAGATGGTCGTCGAGAAGGAACACCCGACTATCGGGCAGATCAAGCTGCTCGGTATGCCGGTGAAGTTCACCGAGACTCCTACCGGCGTGGATCATGCGCCGCCACTCCTCGGTCAGCACACGGATGCGGTTCTGCTGGATGCCGGTCTGGCGATGGATGAAATCGAAGCGCTGGAGCAGCAAGGCATCATCAATCGGGGTTCGGTGCCGAGCCGTTCCGGCGACGACTAGACTGAAACCGGACGAATTTTCCTGGAGGGTTCATGGAGATTACCACCAACGATGTGATTTACGAGCGCCGCGGTGCGGTTGCCTGGCTGACCTTCAATCGACCTGATTCCCGCAACGCGATGACCTTCGAGATGTACGACATCCTCGGGCAGGTCTGCGATGAGGTCGAGAACGATCCGGACGTCCGGGTTCTGGTGCTCCGTGGGGCCGGAGACAAGGCCTTCGTTGCCGGCACTGATATCAGCCAGTTTCAGTCGTTCACCGATCCTGAGCACGCGCTCGACTACGAAGAACGCGTTGGCGGGATGATCACGAAGTTCGAGAATCTGAACAAGCCGACGATCGTCGTCATTCAGGGCTATGCCGTTGGCGGTGGCGCCGGGATCGCGATGGCGGCAGACCTGCGGATCGGTACACCGAACGCGAAGTTCGGCATGCCGATCGCCCGAACGCTTGGTAATTGCCTGGCGATGGGCAACTACGCCCGAATGGTCGATCTCATCGGACCGGCCCTGACCAAGCAGCTGATCTTCACCGCGGAGATGGTCCAGGCCGAGAAAGCCGAGCAGATCGGGCTTCTGAACGAGATCGTGGAGCCGGAAAGCCTGGAAGAACGGGTGACAGAGATCGCCGAGAAGATCGCCAGTCATGCGCCGCTGACCATCCAGGTTACGAAGGAATCGGTCAAGCGGGTGCTGGACTATCGGCGACCGGAGCGCGATAAGGAGCTATTGCTCAAGGCGTATATGAGCGAAGATTTCAAAGAAGGCGTCAACGCATTCCTCGAGAAGCGCAAGCCCGAGTGGAAGGGCCGGTAGACGGGAAGCAGAGTCTGCCGAACGTCTCTTATCCCGATTGGACGACAGCCGGGATCACTTCAAACCTGAAAGAGCGTGCATGACCGGAAAACCAGACAGGGACGTTCCGTCGAAGGAGGTCGTCCTCCGGGACGGCGCAACGATCCGCATCCGAACGGCAGGAATCGACGATGCCCGGGGAGTTGAGTGGCTCCTGCAGGAACTTTCCCCGGAAGCGCAGGAAAGCCGCTTTGGCAAGTCCCTTGGCGTCGAAGACATTCGAAGTGAGGCTGAGCGAATCTGCCGCGGCGAGGATCGCTTCACCTTGCTGGCTACGATCGGCGATCCGGAACGGGTCGTCGCAGAAGGTGGATTCACGCGCGTTTCTGACGACGAGGCACGACTCTCAGTGACCGTATCGGAATCTGAACGCGGGCGAGGCCTGGCAACGCATATCCTGGGAGCCCTGGCCGAACAGGCACGCTCTGTTGGAATCCGCGAATGCACCGCCGTCGCCGATCCGGAGAACTGGGCGATGGTAAACGTCATTGCCGAGTCTGGATTCCCGGTTGAGGTCGAAGTCGAACCATCCCGCCTCACAATGCGATTCCCGACAGACCCCACGCCGAACACGGTTCGTCAGTTTGAGTTGCGAGATCGCCACGCTGCCGCTGCTGCGGTCCGGCGTTTTTTCGAGCCTGAATCCGTGGCGCTGATCGGGGCCTCCCGGAACCGGAAGTCGATCTCGGGGACGCTTTTCCACAACCTGTTGCGCGGGAATTTCAGGGGACCGGTCTATCCGATCAATAAGTCCGCCGGCGTCGTTCAGTCCGTGCCTGCTTATCAGTCAGTTCGGGAGATTCCGGGTCAGGTCGATCTGGCCGTGATTGCCGTACCTGCGGATGCGGTGCAGGAAGCTGTTCAGGATTGCATCGAGAGCGGCGTCAATTCCGTTGTCGTGATCAGCGCTGGATTCTCCGAAGTTGGTGACAATGGGCAGCAACGCCAGCGCGAGATCCTCAAGCAGTGTCATCGCGCCGGGATCCGGATGATCGGCCCGAACTGTATGGGGATTCTCAACACGGATCCGGAGATCGGTCTTGATGCGACATTCGCTCCTGATGCTCCACCCGCCGGGAATGTGGCATTTGCCTCCCAGAGTGGCGCACTTGGTATGGCGATCATCGAATTCGCCGAAGAACTTGGCCTGGGCGTCTCCAGCTTCGTCTCTCTGGGCAACAAGGCGGATATCTCGGGGAACGATCTCCTCTGCTACTGGGAACAGGACGATCGCACCGACGTGATTCTGCTCTACCTTGAATCGTTCGGTAACCCGCGGCGTTTCTCGCATATCGCTCGTGATGTCTCCCGCCGAAAGCCGATAGTGGCGGTCAAGAGCGGGCGTTCAAGCAGTGGTCAGCGGGCGGCTGCGTCGCATACCGGTGCCTTGCTCGGAGCCGCGGATTCAACCGTCGATGCGCTGTTCCGGCAGAGTGGTGTTATCAGAACCGATACGCTGGCGGAAATGTTCGATGTCGCCAGCCTGCTGGCCAGCCAGCCGCTTCCAGAAGGTGGGAAGGTCGGAATCATCACAAATGCCGGCGGTCCGGGGATTCTTTGTGCCGATGCGCTGGAAGCCAGCGGTGTCGCAGTCCCAGAGCTGAGCCAGCAGTCGCAGCAACAATTGAAGTCGTTTCTCCCAGCACATGCCGGGATCAGCAATCCGGTCGACCTGATCGCTTCTGCCCGGGCCGATGAGTATCGGCAGGCGGTGCAAACGGTGTTGTCTGATGACGAGATTGACGCGCTGATCGTGATCAACATTCCGATCGCAGATCCCATCGACGATGTGTACCGGGCGACGACCGAGGGTATCGGTGGACGCAGGTCTGACAAACCGGTCCTGTTCGTGGCGATGACGGGCTCAGCGGAGAGTGCCGCCCTGCGACAGCAGGACTGCCCAGTCCCCGTCTATACCTATCCCGAGACAGCCGCTCGAACGCTTGCTCGGGGAATCCAGTACGCAACATGGCGGAATCGACCGGTATCGCGCATTGTGGAGTTCGACGACATCCGGAGTGGTGAGGCCGCTGGAATCATTGCCGAAGCGCTGGGAGCCGGGCAGGAGTGGCTCGATCCTGCCACCTGCTGGCGGTTGCTCGATTGCTACGGACTTCCCGCCGTGTCCCAGCGTGTCGTTGACAGTATCGAACAGATTCCCGCTGCGGCAGAACAGCTTGGAAGCCGGCTGGTGCTCAAGGCATACGGACCGGATCTCCTCCACAAGACCGAACACGGTGCGGTTGAAGTCAATCTCGCCGGTCCAGACGAGACGGTGGCAGCCGCACAATCTATGAAAGCGCTGCTCGAACGCAGCGGTATCGGTGTCGAGTCCTGGGTGCTGCAATCAATGGCGGAGGAAGGTGCGGAGATGCTGATCGGCGCCGCGCACGATCCGCAATTTGGTCCAGTGGTCGTGCTCGGAGCGGGTGGTGTGATGGTCGAGCTAATGCATGATATTTCGTTCCGACTGGCCCCATTGACTCGCCACGATGTGACCGAAATGATCCGGGAAGTGAAATCGTCTCGTTTGCTGACCGGTTTCCGTGGTGAACCGGAGCGTGACGTGGCGGCGCTCGAAGAGGCGCTACTTCGCCTCGGGCAGATGGTCGACGAGTTGCCGCAGATCGCCGAGCTTGACTGCAACCCGGTGTTTATCCACAGCCAGGGGGCAACGGTCGTCGATGCCCGGATTCGGGTGGCTGAGGGGTGAGTTTGCGGGGTGAACGAAGTCCTTCGTTGCCATGATCCTGAAGGACGCCTGGTGGTTTTGACTGCAGCGAGATGGAACGATCATATCCGTTTGGATCATGGCGAAATGGCGACAAAACTCGATCTTATTGAGCTTGCGGTTCGAGAACCTGATGTCATCAATTACGACGTTAGTCTCATGCACCGAGAGAACTTCTATCTACTTGAGGTTACCGGTTCCCAAGGGAACAGGCATGTTAAAGTTTGCGTAGAATTCGGGACTGATCCGGAAACCGGAGCGGAAATCGGCGAAGTCATTACGGCCTATGTCACCCATTCGGTGAAGACGAAAGAGGTCCCAAAGTGGCGCAGGTAAGGATGCCGGACGTCACCGCGCTGGATCCTGAACAGGTAGTCGTTCGGTACGATGAACCTTCAGACACTCTCTTTGTGCACTTCTTTGGGACCGGTGTGCCAGGCGTTTCAGTTCAAGTTGACGAGCATGTGTTTGTTCGCTTGGATGAATCTGAACAGAAGATAATCGGACTGCAGATCGAGTCCTATCTTCACTCCGCTACGCTGGCGAGACCGGACTTGCTTGCGCTGGCGACTTTCGCGGATCTCTCGTCAGACACCGTCAAACGTTGGCGACAGCGCACGGAGACGGAACGGGCGCGGCTCGGCGCGATCAATGCCGTTGTTCAGGATTGGCCAGAAATTTTAGATCGCAGCTCGTAGTCGCATCGACCCGATCTACGCCAACGCGGCGCTTTCGATGAACATCCCAAGTACGACCAGGGACCACATGGCGGCACCGAATGCGATCAGCAGGCGTTCCCAGAGCTTGACGACGGCCGTCGTTCTAATGTGCGAGACTGAATCCCAGTACGCGTTCATGCCGGTCTGGCCGTAGTAGATGGTCCAGGAGATTGCGGCGACGGCGGCTATCATGTTGAGGGTACGCAGAACGGTATCTTCGATCGGCACCGCCACCAGCAGGCTCGCCAGAATGAACGTTCCGACAGCCATCATCGGCGAGATGCGATGTTGCGAACGAGTGGTCTCCAGCATTTCGTTTAACACCCGAAAGTTCGAGTGGAAACGGAAGAAGCTGTAGATCGGAACCAGCATGGCCAACGCGTGCCAGGCGGGGTACATCCGGTCGTCTTTCAGCTCCCGCTTCATCTCGGCCCAGTGAAGACCGATCCAGACGATGACATAAAGGCCGAACGTGGCCCAGACCATACCGATCACGAGCCATCCCGGTCTACGTCGCTCGGTGCGCTGTTCCTCGGGCGTTGGCGCCCGGCCGAGCAGGAAGTCCTGCTCCTGTTGTGTCAGACCTTCTTCGTTCTGTGGTGGAGAGCTGGTCATTGTTCCGTTTCAGTCCGGTGGGCCGGATCTCGTTCCGGCCCACTCAGCGATCTTTAGCCTGAAGTTGTATTAGTCTGCCGCAGCGAATTCCTGCTTGACCTGATCGAGTCTGTCTTTTTCCTGGAGTATGTCGATTGCGCTGAACGCCATCGCCAGGATTGCCTCCCGTAGCCACTTCCGGCCGTTTTCCGAACCGGCAGCCTCGGCAAACTCCCGGGTATGTGGCGGGGAATCGGTGCCATCGAGCTTGAGCATCAGGTGCATTCCCGGAAGCTCGTAGCTGACGTTGGCGAAGTCAGTGGAGCCGACGCCCATCTCTTTGGTCCAGGGCACGACGTTCACGCCAATGGACTTGAGGTTCTCCTCAAAGATGTCCTCGAGAACCGGATTGTGCTTCGTCTCGGTATAGAACTGGAACTCGGCGTGCTGGTTCTTCATCATCTCGCTCTCGACGCTAGCGCCGATCGCTGCAGCAGACCCTTCAGCAATCTGAATGACCGTGTCGACCGCATCCTTCGCCTTGTGCCAGTTGTCGGCCCGGACGATGTAGAAGAGCTCGGCATAATCCGGGATTACGTTTGCGGCCGAACCACCGGACCGGATGATGCCGCAGATGTTGACATCGCTCGGCATTCGCTGGCGCATCCCGTTGACGGCGACGTAGGTGTTTACCAGCGCGTCGACGGCGTTGATGCCGTGCTCCGGGGCTGCCGCAGCGTGAGACGGCTTGCCGTGAAACTTCAGCGTCAGTCCCGTTGAAGCCAGGAACGGTGTGTCGACCATGCTCTCGGTGTGAATCGGGTGGGTCATGATTACCGTGTCGAGGGTATCGAAGGTGTCAGCCTCTAGCATCGTGATCTTGCCGCCGCCACCCTCTTCGCCGGGTGTACCGTAGAGGGCCACCGACCCGTTGAGTTCATCGGCGATGCTCGCCAGAACCAGGAAAGTTCCAACGCCGGAGGTGCCGATCAGGTTGTGCCCGCAGGCGTGTCCGATTTCTGGCAGGGCATCGTACTCGGAGAGAATCCCGACTCGCGGCTTGCTCGTGTGTCCCGGAACCTGGGCTGCAAACGCGGTCGGCAGGTTGGCGACATCGTGATCGACGTCCATACCGTGCTTTTCGAGTAGTTCGGTGATGACCTTCTTGGCGTGATGCTCTTCGAATCGCAACTCGGGATGGGCGAAGATGTCGTCGCTGAGCTCGACGAGCTCCGGCATGATCTCGTCCAGACGCTGTTCGACCTTCGCCTTCAGTTCTTCAACACTCACCCGTGGTGCTCCAATTCTGTGTGACCCATAACGGTTCGCCGCCGCTGAGTATACCCCGATGCGTGATTTTCACGATGGTGACAGGGAAATCCGCCCGTTTCGCGCTCGGTGGCATCGCGGTTGCATCAGTGGACGACGTGTGACGGAATTCGCGCAGATAGCAAGGAATGGATAGCGAAGTGATAAAGAAACGTAACTTGACAACGCTCGCGGTTGCTGCAGTGCTGGCCCTTGTGGTGGCCGCATGTGACACCTCGGACACTCCAGATGTTCCGGATGCACCGGATAGCCCGGTAGACAGTCCGTTTGGGGATGACTCTGACGATGCGACTGAGGTTGACACTCCCGAGGCAACCGATGATGCCGACATTGACGACGGGACCGATGACGCGGACGACGTTGCCCGGGATGATCAAGCCGCTGACGACGATGCCGCAGCGGACGATGTAACTGACGATGTTGCGACGGACGATGTCGACGATGGTACTGAAGCAGCAGAGTCAGATGACGCCGCGACTGATGATGCCGACGAGATTCTCGATCGCGCCGCAGAGCGGTTTGCAGAACTAGAAACTGCACGGTTCGAACTCGACGGTACTGGTTACCTGGAGCTAGACGAGATCGGTGAGATCAGCCTTAGTGACGCAGAAGGCAAGATCGAACGACCGGATCGCGCCGAGATTGACATCAAAGTTGACAGTGCAATCGCCGACGTTCCGGTGACGGTTATCTCCTACAATGGTGAGGTTTACATTGCTGACCCTGTGGCGGGGAGCACTCACTCGGCACCAGATGACTTCCAGTTCAATCCGGCGATCATGTTCGACGAAGATCAAGGGATTCCGGCTCTGATTCGGTCCGTCGAGGATGCAGAGTTGCTCGCCGACGATGAGGAAGTTGATGGACGTGACGCATACAAGATCTATGGGATGATCGACGGAGACATGATTCAGGCCGCGACGGCCGGGATGTTCCCGGAAACCGATGACGTGGACTTCAACGTCTGGATCGATCGCGAGACCTATGATGTTCTGAAGATTCTGGCAGAGGACCCGACGGACGAAACTGATGCCGTCTGGGAGATGGGAATCTTCGATCACAACGAACCGGTTGAAATCGACGATCCAAGCTGACGCGCTAAGTAGAAAATCACGACCGAGCGAGCGGCCTTCTCGGGCCGCTCTTTCATGTTACCGGAGTTTCAAAGGCGGCAGGCTCGACTCGATTTCATCGCGACGGGGTTCCAGATGCTCCGGCAGTTTCAGGCCGGTTCCCAGTTCGTCCGGAGATTCGTCGATGGCAAAGCCCGGCACCATCGTCGCCAGCTCAAGGATCTGACCGTCGGGATCGTGGAAGTAGATGCCCTTGTAGTAGTTGCGATCACGGATCTCGGACGTCTCGATCCCATGCTTGCGGAGATGTGTTCGCCACGCCTCGAGGGCCGCTTCATCTGGAACGCAAAGCGAGAAATGATGCGTGACTCCGGTACCCATTCGAAACGGCCTGATCTTGCTGTACTCATAGATGAAATAGGTAACGATCGATCCCGGCTCCCCTTTGCCTGGTGCAAAGTACAGGTGTGGTGAATCGATATCGTCGAAATTCACCGTCTGCTTGACCGTGTTCAGACCGATGACGTCGTTGTAGAAATGCGTGACCCGATCTGATTTCCGACCCGTGATACTGATGTGGTGAATCGGCCCGAGTTTCATGGCTGGATCGATCTCCGCGACCGGCTCCGGCCAGGTTTCCAGTTCGATCCGCTCCTCGTCCCGACCACCTCGCATCGCATGATAGGGCGGATACTTCACGCTCGAACCAAGCTGATCTTCCGGCTCATCGACTGTGAACCCCGGCCCCTCGGTCGCGATTTCCAGAATCAGCCCGTCCGGGTCGTTGAAATAGATGCTGCTGAAATAGACCCGATCGTAGGGTCCCCAGACGCGAACGTCGTGATCCGTCAACCATCGCTTCCAGCGAAGCTGTGTCTCCGTATTTTGAGTAGTAAGGGCAATGTGATGGGTGCCACCGATGCCCTCGTTGCCGCGTCGAGTCTCCGGCCAGACGTAGAAGGTCAGAAGGCTACCCGGCGTGCCGTGATCGTCACCGAAGAACAGGTGCCAGCTGTCCGGCTGGTGTTCGTTGACTGTCTGTTTCAGGAGCCGGAATCCGAGCACCTTCGTGTAGAAATCGTACGTCTGCTGCGCGTCGCTGCTAATAACTGTCGCGTGATGGATTCCGGTAATCGTCATGGGAGGTCCTTCCGGGCCGAGTAATCGTGGTTTCAGAGCGACTGCCCTGTGCTGCAGGTCGTCCATTCTTGTAACGCATGCATCAATCGGGGATTCCGTTGATCGGGCAATAGAGACGTGGTTTTGAGGCCTTCGGAGGAAGGGGAAGTTCTAACGCTGAATCGATGCAGTTTGCTGTGGTCGCGTATCAGGGGGTCATCGAGAAATACGGCTGGGTAATAAGGGCCAATAAATTCGCTGCGCGAAGCCAAACGGCATCTGCGTGCGTTAACCTCTGTGCATTGCGTTTTTATTTTCGTGACAGGGGAATGGTAATTGTCACAAAGCACAGCAAAGCGACGCACAGGCATCTTGCTCGGGATTCTGGCACTCATCATCGCACTTCCGGTTGGTGTCCTGGCAGAAGATCCCGCCAACGAGCATTTCCAGCGCACCTGGGAGCGAACAGATCGCCCCGTCCAGGATCCCGAGGTTGACCGAACGTGGATCTGGGGTCCGAGCGGCTTCACGGCAGACTGTATGGAGCCGTACTACAAGACGAACGCCGGCGAGCGGGAAGTCCAGTACTTCGACAAGTCCCGCATGGAGATTACTGATCCGCTGGCGGATTCGGATTCCGACTGGTTCGTCACCCAGGGTCTGCTCGCGACCGAGATGATCACCGGGCAGATGCAGATCGGTGACCACGAGCATATCGACTGGGGACCGGCCGACGTACATATCGCCGGTGATGCCGGCGGAGGATCGCCGAGCTACGCCCACTTTGCCCCGTTGATGGGAGAGCCGCCGCTCGATGACGGCGCAGCGGTCACGCAGACGTTGAGCAGCGATGGCCAGGTTGGCGATAACCAGGCTCTTGCCGATTACGGGGTTACCGCGGCTGAGTACGTTCCGGATACTGACCATCGGGTGGCATCAGTCTTCTGGGACTTCATGAACAGCTCCGGGCCGATTATTGAGAACGGTGTTCAGACCACCGGACCAATGTTCAGCAATCCGTTCTACGCAGTCGGCTTCCCGATCACCGAGGCCTACTGGACGAACGTCGCAGTTGGTGGAGAGCAGCAAGACGTTCTTGTCCAGGCATTCGAGCGCCGGGTACTCACCTACACGCCGGGTAACAGTGATGGCTGGCAGGTTGAAGCAGGAAACGTCGGTCAGCACTACTACATCTGGCGCTATGGCTCGATTCCGGCTGATTCCGCAAATGCCTGCCCAGACACAATGCACGTGACCTTCCATGTTTACAAGCCGACCGGAAATGGCGACTGGGAGCGAATCGCGGTGACGACGACCCGGGAAGTCTGGCATCCGAGTGATCTCGCGACCGGAACCTGGGCATCGTACATCGATGATGGTGGCGAGACGATGGCGCGGAACTCTGGCGGCATCCTTCAGGCTGAACACACCTACAGATCGATAAACGGGCAGC
>SLMJ01000092.1 GCA_007133615.1 Thermomicrobiaceae bacterium
AGACTCCGGCGTCTGAGGCCACCTCTTTGAGGCTGGTGCGCGCATACCCTCGCGCCAGGAATAGCGAACGCGCCGCGTCGATGACCCGACGTCGGGTCATTTCGGCCTGTTCACGTCGAATCGGGGAATCGTAAGGGCCTCGTTCGTCCGAACTGCTTGTCGAGCTCATTGATTGAAGTGCTTCCAAATTGGCTAGAGTCATGCTATATTGACTGAAGTCCATAATAATCTGATCAGAAGGGAGCATACCATGGCGACCGTCGGTGCTGTGGCGGAGGAGCGGGTCGGGTGGACAGCGACACGGATCGGCGGCATCGCCGGGCTGGGGTTTGCTGGAGGGGTCATTTTCCAGAATGCAGTGTTGATGTCAGGGTCGCCACTTCCCGGAGCATCAATTGATGAGGTCAGCCGCTTCTACGCGGATCAGGGCGGGCGCGTCATGATCGCGACCTTCTGGGTCGCCATCAACGCGGTGTTTCTGCTGACGTTCCTCTCTGCGGTCACGGCGCGTTTGCAGGAGTCGCCAGCGTCAGCACTGTGGGGACGAGTCGCCTATGCAGCCGGTATCTCCTTGCTTTCGCTGTTCGCGGTTGGTACATCATTGCAGGCTGTGCTGGTCACACGAATCAGCGACCTCGAAGCGAACCACGCCCTTCTGGGTCTCCTGTGGGCAATGCACTCTGGCGCATTTTCAATGTCACTGATCGTAGCTGGGGTGCTGGTGCTTTCGCTGTCACTCGGCGCACTGGCAACTCCAGTTGTTCCTGCCTGGACTGCATATCTCGGGTTGCTCGGTAGTGCCCTGATGCTCGTGGGTGGTGGGCTTGCGTTCAACGTCATCGACGGTGGGCCCGCACTGTTCATCGGATTCGCAGGATTCGCGACCTGGATTGTCTGGTTGATAACCGCATCGCTTCGTATGTTGCGATCGGAAGCTTAATATTGGCGACGGGGAGGGTTGAGCTCCCTCCCCGGGTTGCTTCTACTGATTGAGCTTCTGGATGTCTTTGAGAACTTCTTCCGAATGTCCCTCGACATCGACGTTCGGATAGACCTTCTGGAGGATGCCGTTCTTGTCGATCAGGAAGGTGGTCCGCTCGATTCCCATGAACTTCTTGCCGTCCCGTTCGCGCTGCTTGTAGGCACCATAGCGGGTGCTAACGTCGAAATCCTCATCGGCGAGAAGCGGGAACGGAAGGCCGTACTTCGCAGCAAAGTCCTCTTTGGACTGCACATCACCGCCGCTGACACCAAGGACCACTGCGCCAACGTCTGCGAACTGGTTGTTCATATCGCGAAACGCGCAGGCTTCCTTCGTGCACCCCGGGGTGTCGTCCTTCGGATAAAAGTAAAGCACGATGTGCTTGTATCCCTTGAAGTCGTTGATGTCGTAGTTCTTCTCTCCAGTCCCCCGCAGCTTGAACTCCGGAGCATGCTCTCCGATGGGTGGTGTCTTCACGTCGGTACTCATCGAATGTCCCTCCATTGAATCTTCGTGCAGCGACGTAAACTTGCACTGCCCAGCCCGATACCGGGCTTTCCTGTCAATCGTAAACGTTACGAATCGATGACTGCTTCCATCTCTTCTACCTGCAATCCCTCGCATTCATCGAGCCAGACACGGAAAACCTCCTGAAATCCCTCGTTCTTCGAAGGAATCTCAAGTTTGCGATGGGTCGCATGAATCGCTTTCTCAGGCACTCGCGCCTTTCCGGTTCGTTGGGCATTCCGGGGAAGCGCATCGTCAGGGCTAATATCGAAGTAGTACGCGATCGCCCGAAAGCCGGCGGTCTTCGCTCCGTTAAGGTACTTCTCCCGGGCTTTCTGATCCGGGTTGGTGTTGTCCACCACGAACCGCTGGCCGCCAGCGAAACACGCGTGCAGGAGCAGGTTCTCCCGCTTTCGAGTCCGCAGCATGTCCAGATTGATCCGCACGTGCGTGTGAAAGAACCGATCCAGGTAGAACGTCGATTTACCGGCTCCCTGGATCCCGATGAAGATCACGGCTTCCATGCAGCGTCGATTCTACCCAACCATCAACAGTGCCGATCTCAGTAGAGCTCAGGCACGTTGTATTCCACATCCGTCAGCCGCAGCCGGACATAGGTGAAGTTACCCCAGTCCTCTTCCCAATATGCTTCTCCGGCGATCCCCATACGGACCCCGTCGAACTCGCCATATTCGTGGATCGGAGTCCACCAGGGCAGCCACGTGATCTCTCCGTCACCAGCATCCTGATACCGCATTGCCATCATGTTGATCGGCCGGCCTTCGTCATCGAAATAGAACGTCGCATCAACGGTCATGTCGTTGAAGGACATCGTCGCCTTTGCAGCATTGCTATCGACTGCTTCCCACTCAATGTACGGGCTGACCGCACCGGCCGGGAACCACATGATCTCGTTCAGATAGCGGACCAGCGTTCCCTGGTCCATATGCTCGCCGGTCTCGTCAACGACGGGAATGAGCGAGCCGGCCAGAATCTTCATGTTGCCGTGTCCGTCGACATACGCATCCCGACCACTGACCGGCAGGAAACCCATCATTCTGGTGTCGATCTTCCAGATGAACGATGGCGGATCAGTCGTGTAGTATTGCTCGGCCGTAAACGGCATCCAGGCACCATCCGGCGAAAGGCGAATCTCGCCTTCCTGTTTGAGTCGAACGGTCTGCGGATACGCGCGATCAAGCACGTTCGAGTATCGCAACCAGCGCTGAACCGGCTCCGGCAGATGTTCGATGTCGGCGTCGGTCAGAATCGATGGTTCAGCCGCAGCGGAGCGCTGGAAGAGGTCAGAGACTTCCTGATCGACACTGCGATTAAAGGTGTATCGGCCAATCATCGCGGCCGCCAGCATGCTAGCAAGCAGAACCAGCACGGCGCCGGCGACAATCTTCAACGTTCGTCGCATGGGGGTCCTCCAGTAGTCACACTGCACTGACGCGAGACGTTCATTTCGCGCCACTTCGAGCGTAGTCCTTCTGAAGGGAAGAGATCGCGACAGACGACCAGTCCCCGTGTCAGAACCGTCTCGGATTCGGAAAGACTAGTCGTCTTCGAAATGCACTTCGTGAATCTGGATCAGATTACCGCAGGTGTCGTCGAACACGGCGACAGATATACCTTCCATATCGGTCGGTTCCAGCACGAAGACGACGCCCAGATTGCTCATACGTTCATACTCGGCCTCTAGATCATCACTGGCGAACGAGGTAACCGGCACCCCGGCATCGTACAGTGCCGCCTTATAGACCTTGGCCGCCGGCTCACCATCGATAAGCACATTCGGGTTGAAGTCCGGCTCAAGAAGGAGCTCCACGCCATCCGGATCATCGGGGGAGACCACCGTTAGCCAGCGCGTCTCACCCATGTCAACATCAGTCTTTACCTCGAAACCGAGCACCTTTGTATAGAAGTCGAGCGCTTCCTGCTGGTCATCTACCAGAACACTGGTTACATCGATACTGAGCATCCAGGCCTCTCCACGCATTGCATCCAACGACCGGTTAACGCCAACCTACACTCTACCGCGAGTGGCGCGATTTCGATAGATCCTGAAGCGACTGGACCTGTTCAGAATATCGCGCTTTGTGCGCGTGCCAGCGATCCCAGTTCCAGGGCTCCGGCGCACCGTCCAGTAACGCCTCCAGCAGCTCCAGGTGCGTGTGCCAACCGGACGCGAAGTTCGCCAGCTCATCAGACGCGTAGACAGTATGACTGAGCCGCAACTGGCAGCCGTCGCCATCTGGCTCGAGTTCCCACCGAACGACGCCGTTCGCGTCGTCGCCAAAGGTGTGTTCAAACAGATACGGTGGTTCGTACCTGATCACCCGACCGACATGGGTGTGTTCGATGTTCTGGAAGTGAAGAGCGTAGCGACCTCCCGGAGCGGGATCGATCTCTGCCGCGGCAAGCCACTGGACGAGTTGTGATGGCTCGGTCAGCGCTTCCCAGACCCGATCGACCGGGTGATTCAATCGACGTTCGAACCGAACCACGTAGAAGTCACCAACCTGCGTGACCTGAGCCTCGGCGGTCATTCGTCCTCGTCCTTTCCCGTGGATGCCTGCTGATCCAGATGAGCCTCGAGCGCGTCGAGCCGATCAGCCCAGAACTGACGATACGGCTCCAGCCAGGCATCAATTTCCTGAAGCGGCGCTGGTCGAACCCGGTAAAGACGTCGCTGGGCGTCCTGTCGGACATCGACCAGCCCGGCTTCGCGGAGCACCCGCAAGTGCCTTGAGACACCGGGCTGGCTCATTCCGAGAATCTGAACCAGCTCATTGACTGGTCGCTCCCGGGTTCGAAGTTCATCCAGAATCCGCCTTCGAGTTGGCTCGGCAAGAACCTCGAAGGTATTGGCCGTTCGCATTACATCCCTTTCCAGTGACCCGTCTCTCAGGGCAGATTAAGCTGCCAGGAGACTCCATAGCGATCATTTACCCAGGCGAACTTCGTGCTGAAGCCATACTCGCCGAGCGGCATGAGTTCCTGGCCTCCCTCGGAAAGCGTTGTGGCAAGGCGGTCAACCTCCTGTTCGGACTCGCAGTTGACGAAGAGCGAAATCGACGGCGTGAACGTGAAGTCGTGCATCGGCGCACTATCGAGCGCCATGAAGGTCTGCCCGCCAATCGAGAAGCGAGCCAGCATTGTTGACCCTTCGGTACCGGGATCATCCGGTCCGAACCGGGTAAGTTCGAGGATCTCGCCGTCATCGAACAGCGAAACGTAGAAGTTGATTGCTTCTTCGGCCTGACCCTGAAACATCAGGAACGTGGTGACGCGGGGCGTTGTTTCGACAGTCAATTCGGACATCCTTCCGGATACATCACGTCGTTACAGCTCTCTGGATAGCACTCGCGGCGCGAAGACGCGTGCACCATCCAGCGTATACACAAACGAGCACTGCTCCTTCCGTTTCATGACGAAACCGATATGGCATGTTTTCAGTACGCACGCTAACCTTTGGTACGTTGCATCCCGCTCTGCGAAGACAGGTCCAAAGATGAACGTCCTGGCTACACTCACTCGACCTCTCGAATGGCTTCCGGGCCTCGGCGCCAACGCGACCATGAAAGGAACCCTGGCTGCCGCCGCGGTCTATATCTCCGTGCTGGGCGGTATCGCGGCGTTACTGATCGGAGTCCTGATCTGGAACGACGACGAAAATGACGAGACAGTCGCGACTGATATGACACCGACCCCCGAATTACGGGAAACACCAACCCCTGAACCAACGGAGACACCGACTCCCGATCCAACGCCCGAAGCCACCCCGGAGCCTGACCCGACACGCACACCAGCCGTTACGCCCGAACCGACACCGGAGTCAGAGCCGACGCCGGACGAGACTCCAACGCCAGAGCCGGATCCCGCGATCGCGACGGAACTGACGGTGGAGGAATACCGCGAATGGCTCGATGACATGCGGGAGACGCTCGGGTCCTCACTCGGACACTTCCGCGAGTTGCGAGCTGACGCGGATGCCGGCGACTCCGAGTGGAAAGACGAGGTCGAGCGAGAGATCGGGATCTGGCGCTCACTGTGTGAATCTGCAGGCGACATCACCCCTCCCGATGAACTCGATGAAGCCCACGATATGATCACCTCCGGTCTCTACGAGATATCTATCGCCGCTGATCGGGTCGAGCGATCCCTTCAGACCAAGGATTCGGACAACTTCGAGGACGCTCGGCAACACATCGCGATCGGCGTGGATCTCATTTCCCGGGGCGACGCGATGGTCGGAGAAGTCGAGCGGGAGGAGTAGCTTTCCCGACTCAGTCGTCACCGCTGACGCTCACCCCGTTCCTGAGTGACGCGGCCGTTCGGAGCGTTGCCGACTGGCGACTAACCTCGAATTGATCTGAGTGCGTCCACACGTGCATCCAGCCACTAATATACCCACCGCGTTATATACGTGTCAATGCATAGAGTTCGGGGATCAGTGGTTCACGAGGACTGCTGATTCATCCACCTCTTCGTGACATACTTCCGCTGGAAATCGCCGATCCGCCCGCTCACCGGTTCGAGAAGGGATACATGCGAAATCGCCCGCTCATCGCCCTGGCCACAGTGTGTCTGCTGTTCACCGCATTGACGATGGGTCTGGTGGCATCCGGCGAGGGTCGCCTGCCGGCCTTACTCATCTACCTCGCGGCGCTCGGCACAGGCACGGCGGTAATCTGGTTGGGCGCTTCGGATTCGGCCGGGACCTCGACGGAACGCTGGATCGAACGTGAGGATGTGCCGCTCATTGGAGCGGCGATGCTGGTGCAACTGCTCGGACTGCTCTACATGCAGTCCTTCCCGTTTCATTACGTGCAGGACGAGTTCATCACCGGCTACACCACCTACACGCTGCCTTCGCTGACCGAGATCGAGTGGTTCTCCGGTTACCCTGGTCCCGGCGAATGGAT
>SLMJ01000178.1 GCA_007133615.1 Thermomicrobiaceae bacterium
GTGACTCCGACCCGAACGGGAATAATGGCGAAGGGCAGGAGCGTGACAATACCGGTTGCCACCCAGAGTGCCGCCCGTACGTCTGAAAGCGTGGCGAGCGCTGCAACGACCGCCGCGAGCAACCCCAAGCCAACGACCAGGCCAAACTCGACCGCGATCCAGGCCATTGCGATCGAACCGGCGAGCGCCAGCCCGAGGAATCCTGCGATGACCAGCCCCCAGGGCAGCGAAACCTCCCCGGAGACCGGCCAGGAGGGCAGGAACGCACCCCGGTCCATCTCAGGTGCTTTCGGCTGATCGCCTGTTGGCCTCCTCGCAACCACGACTATCCGTCACTACCCGGGTAGCTCATCGCGCCAGGTTTCCCTGAGGCTGAGCGTAAACGGATCGAAATGAAACCGGAATATGCCGTTCTCGCGGGCGTCCGGCTCCCGTCCATCCCAGATCTCATCAAACGCGGCGGCTACGTCGGTGACCGCGGACGGCTCGATCGGATAGATCCTGTGCCCGGGATAGACTGCGTTCAGGTGCGGGACGAGGTCCGAAAGTCGAAGCACCGAATCGCGATACTCGTGCGCGTTTCCATCAACGTAGTGAGCGAACATCGCTCCTCGATGGACCATATCTCCGCACATGAGTGATCCGCTGGCTTCGTCCACAAGACTGATACATCCGGGGGTATGTCCCGGAGTATGAAGCACCCTGATCTGTCGATCACCGAGATCGAACACGTCACCATCGTCGACGGTTCCCGACGGCTCGACACCAGGCGTAGAGAACGTCTCCGGATCGAAGCCTGGTGGCGGTGTTCGGGAAAACGCATCTGGCTGGAGGAATCGGCCCAGTTGCTGGTTCGACAATCCTGCACGTACGCGTTCGAGATCAGCAGCGTGTACCCAGACATCATCGAAGCGCCAGTCGTTTCCGATATGGTCCAGGTGGCCGTGCGTGTTAACCAGTGTCACCGGTCCCGACGTGTAATCCTCCACCACTGAGCGGATGTTCCCGAACCCCACGGTTGAGTCGACCAGCAACGAGCGATCTCGACCACGAACCAGATACGCTTTCACGTCTTCGATGTGCCCCGGCTCAGCAATCGCGACGATCCCGTCGTCGTATTCAGTTACGTCAAACCAGTCGTGTTCAGGTCGATCGGCCACCAGGCTCACCTTTCTGCTCGAACATCAGGGATCGTTTCGCCATGACTCGCGGAATGTGAACGAGAACGAGCCGAATTCGAATCGCTCGGCACCATCCTCCGTCAAGTCAGGTTCACGGCCATCCCAGATCTGTTCCATCGCGTCCCGAACCTCAACGATGAACGAGGGCTCCAGCGGATAGCGATTGTGCGACGGATAGACAACGGAGAGTTGCGGAATCAGCGCAGCCAGACGCTGCAACGACGTTCGATATTGCCTTGCACTCCCGCCCTCACGATGCGAGAACAACGGCCCCTCATAGATCGTGTCGCCGGCGATCAGGATACCCGTCTCTTCTTCCAGAAGACTGATGCTCCCCTGCGAATGCCCCGGCGTGTGCAGCACCGTGAACACACGCCCGCCGATATCGATCTCGTCACCATCGTCGATCGTTCGCTCGACGTCTGTCCCGGGAATCTCGAATGTCTCCGGATTGAGCGTTGGCGGGATCGGCCGGTTGAAGGCGTCAGGCGCCAGGAAGTGCTGCATCCGCTCGTTCGGGACGCCAGCCCGGATCCGATCGAGATCACCGGGATGCGCCCAGCGGCGATCAAACCGCCAGTTATCGCCGATATGGTCGAGATGGCCGTGCGAATTGACCAGCAAAACAGACCTGTCGGTATAGGCTGCCACGACCGCGCTGATATCGGCGTAGCCCATTCCGGAATCGACCAGCAAGGCCAGATCGTTCCCGGCGATGAGATACGACTTCACATCTTCGAAGTGACCTGGCTCGCCGATCCCGATCACCCCATGCGGGAACTCGCGAACCTCGAACCAGTCAAGTTCGGGTTTGTCACGCATAGTGCTCACCGGTCCGGTCTTGGTGGGCAGTCGACCAGCAGCGCGGTCGTCAGAGCGATCCGGTCTGCGATCGAGTCCAGAACCACGTACTCGTTCTCGGCGTTATGCGCGTTCTGGCCTTCCGGTCCGAGTCCATCCAGCGTCGGAATGCCAATCGCCGCGGTGAAGTTGCCGTCACTGCCGCCACCGCTCGTCAGCTCCTGGTAATCGCGTCCCAGATCGCCGACGATCGATTTTGAGAGGTCAAGCAGAGCATCGGTCCCGGGCACCTTTTCCATCGGCGGGCGATTGATTCCGCCGGTCAGCTTCGTCTTCGTGTCCGGCACCGCCTGCCGGCCAGCGATCTCCTCGATTGCACTGGTAATCCGGTCGCCTTCGGCTTGCGTCGGGACGCGAACATCAACCGCACAATGCGCGTAGTCAGCGATGACGTTGCGGCGCTCGCCACCATGCATCTGGTTGGCAGAGACGGTGGACCCGACGTCGAAATCGTTGAGGCCGTGAAGCGCGATGATCTTGTGCGCCATCTCGAGGTTCGCGCTGCGCCCATCCTGCGGCGAGGCTCCAGCATGCGCGGCAACGCCGTTGACCTCGAGTTCGAACATTCCGACACCCTTGCGGGTCGCAAGGACGCCACCGGCCGCCCGTCCGGGTTCGAAGACAAACACCGCGTCCATCCGGGATGCTTCGGATTCGATTAGCGCCCGCGAAGTTGGTGATCCAATCTCCTCATCGGCATTCGCGACGAATGTGACTTCGGCGAAATCGTCAAAACCGATATCACGGAGAATCTTCATCGCGTAGCACGCGAGGATCATCCCACCCTTCATATCCATCACTGCTGGCCCGTATGCCTTGCCATCGCGGATGGTCAGTGGGCGCTCACCCGTTGTCCCCTTCGGATACACCGTATCGAAGTGGCCAAGCAGCATAAGGCGTCTGGTGCCGCTTCCTCGAAGAGTCGCAACGAAGTTGTCTCCCAGTTCATCGTTCGGATGATTTGTGATTTCAAAGCCGAGATCAGTCAGGATCGATCTCAGGTAGTTTCCGGCTTCGTTGACCCCGTCGCGGTCAAACGTTCCAGAATCGATGTTGACGATTCGCTCGAGATCCGCCAGATAGCCGTCGTAGTAATCGTTCGCCCGCCGCTGGATATCCTTGACGTCTGCCACGGTTTTCCCTTCCTCAAAGTCCCGAATTCTCCGTCGAATCCTACCCGATCAGCTTCAATGATCGTTGCGGTGTCGTCAGAAACTCACAGCCATCATCGGTGACGACAACGTCCTCTTCAAGCTGCACTCGACCACGCCCTTCAACAGGGAACCCGATCTCCAGTGTGTAGACATGCGACTTCTCGATCAGGTCGTACGGCCGCTGCCCGTATCGATCCCATCGTGGTCCGAGCACGGCCCCACCATCATGACAGGCACGTCCCATCTGGTGGCCGAACGCGAACTTCCACTCTGCCGCTCCGTAATCCTCGAGGACCTGCCGGGCGGCGGCATCGACTTCCCAGCCGGGAACACCTGGTTTGAGCGCTTGCGCCCCGGCCTGAATCGCCTTATCCACCACACCGAACGCTTCGTGGAGTTCATCGGGCGCATCCGTTTCACCATGTCTGAGGAAATAGAAGGTGCGCTGCATATCGGACGTGTACTCGTTCTGCCGGACTCCGAAATCAATCGCCAGCAGGTGACCCACCTCGGTCACGATGTCCGACGGTCCGACGTGACCTTCGGGTGAGTTCGGCCCGGCCATGACTGTAGGGCAGTATTTCCAGTCCCATGACGAATCAACTCCGTAATGTTCAAGACGGCTGTGCATGAAGTCGGAAATCTGTTTCTCGGACAGGCCCGGACGCAACCACTCCGCCGTTTCCGTCCAGATCTTCTCCGTCGTCGCAATCGCGTCGCGAATCCGCTGGATCTCCTCGTCCGATTTGCGGGCCCGAAGCCGAGAAGCAACCGGCTCGGCAGACGTCACGCGATCCCAGTAAGGAGTATCTGACAGGAATCGTTCCAGTTCGAGATACATGCCATAGGTCAGCCCGTCCGCCATTGAGTTGTCGGTCGAGTAGCTCAGGCCGATGCTCAGCGGATCACGATCTTCCAGCGCGTACTTCAACGGTGGCCCAAGGCTCTCGACGTAGCCCTCGACGTCCGTCCAGGCCCCGGTCTGGAGCACGTTATCGACATCGCCGGTCCCGACGATCGCCTTGTGCCGGCCGTCTCGGCTGATCAGAAAGGCGGACTCCCACGTCACACTCGTTCCCACGACCAGCGGCATACTCGGATCCCCGAGCACATCACTCTCCCGTGCAACAATCAGCCAGGCATCCATGTCCAGTTCATCCAGGATCCTGGTTGCCTGGTCAAGTTTCTGGGGAACCAGACTCGATTCCTTCATAATTCGAACCCTCTCAGTCACGCCACCTGCCGATATATCCGCTCGAAACCCCACTTAAGGCATCACTGTACAGCCTGAGGCGGAGGGTTTCGAGCAACTACATTCCCGAGCACAAATGGTCTGTACGAGACATGCTTGAAAGATTAACGAACCTCTTGACGGCAATTCAGGACCACCTTAGGATATCAACACATCACCGCAAGAACTTTCTACCGAATGCACGCAAGAGCAAGGTCAATCCATGTCTTCCGACGTCGTTATTATTGGTGCCGGAATTACCGGGTGTGCCGCAGCATATGAACTCGCCCGCGCCGGAGCGTCCGTTCACGTAGTTGACCGGCGCAACATCGGCACGATGGGCTCTGGTCGAACGCTGGCCGGTGTCCGTCAATCGGGTCGTCATCGAGATGAGCTGCCGCTGGCTATCGAGGCTGTTCGACGGTGGGAGACGCTTCACCTGAAGCTTGACGCTGATCTGGAATACCGCCAGCACGGTAACCTGCGACTCGCCGAAGACGAATCTGATACGCAGGTGATCAGCCAGATGGTGCAGGAGCATCAGAATCTCGGGCTTGACGTTCGCTACCTGGACGGCAATGCCGCTGTCCGGGACGTTGCGCCAGCACTGAGTGAGACGATCCAGGCAGCTTCGTTCACGCCAACCGACGGTCATGCGAATCCAATCCTGACGGTTCAGGCATATGCCCGGGCCGCTCAGAGACTTGGAGTCCAGTTCTCGCTCGAACAGGACGTTTCACGGATCACCACACATAACGGTAAGGTAGCCGGAGTTGTTACTACGCAAGAGCGTATTACGGCTGACTGCGTCGTGGTCGCAGCGGGCATCGAATCACCCGCGATCCTTCACACCGCCGAGCTGGATCTCCCGATCTCACTGTCGATGGTTCCGGTTGTCCAGACTGTCGAAATCGAGCCGATTCTGGATCAGGTGCTCGGGACCGCCAAAGCCCACTTCGCAGCGCGACAGGAAGTCGACGGCAAGATGAGGTTCTCCAGCGGAGGTCGACCGATATCGCTGAGCTCTGATTCGATCGACCACGCAGCAATGCAGCCGGGCTGCACGCGCCTAGCCGAAACCCTGTCGCGCGCGACAAAGATCATTCCGAGACTTGAAGAGGTTCCAGTCAATCAGGTCTGGGGAGGCCTCGTAGACCTCACTACAGACGGGTTACCGGTACTCGATCGCGTCGATGAACCCGAAGGACTGGTCATCGCGGCGGGCTTCTGCGGTCACGGTTTCTGCCTGGGGCCTGTCACCGGAGAAATCGTCCGGGATCTCGTTCTGGGAAATGAGACCGGGTTCGCGATGGAACCGTTCCGCTGGGGCCGACTCGTGACTGGTGAGGAAACAACTCGAGCCGAGTTACTTGGATAGGGTGGAGTTTCGAGACGGTGACAGAAAGGGGGTACTTCTCTACTGTTACGCGCGAACACGTACGAGAGAATGAGTCCGTGCGCATGAACTGGAGGAGATGAATCATGAAACGAGACGAACTTCTTGGCATCAGCCTGAACCTGGAATCATCTCGGCGAGAGTTCCTCAAGCGAGCAATGGCCATTGGTCTGGCCGTGCCGGTCGGTGGCGCGTTGCTGGCTGCCTGCGAAACAGACGATGATGACGATGACGACGTAGCGGCAGATCCAGACGACGACACGGATGACGTCGAAGTTGATGATGATGTTGTTGACGACGATGAAGACGACGAAGAAGTCGAGGAACCTGACGACGACGAAGAGGTTGTCGACGATGAGGAACCTGAAGACGTCGAGGGCGAGATCCTGCAATTCGGCCTGAACGCGGCTGATCTTGGAACGCTCGATCCACACTTCGCAGCGACGACGAATGACCGCACAGCTGTGGATATGATCTTCAATGGACTCGTCCGATACGCGCCCGGCGACAGCAACGAGGTTGA
>SLMJ01000065.1 GCA_007133615.1 Thermomicrobiaceae bacterium
CCGGTGCCGAACTGGCTACCGCGATGGTGGCCGAAGGGCGGCCACTCGTGCTGAACATCGCCCGCGAGTTCGATATGGAACCGGATGCGGTCTCGCGCTATCTGACCAAGCCGATTGGCTCTGAATTCGAAGAGGATGAACCGATCGCCCGGGCAAGACGCGGACTTCGATCAGTGACCTGCAAGGCGCCGGTTCGCGCGACACTTACTGATCTCGACGAAACAACTGGTGTTGCGACGCTGGTGCCGCAGAGCCACCCGCAAAAGTTGATGGCAAATGTCTACGGTGAGGTCGATTCGGTCATCGAGGGTCGCGGAGTCTGGCTTCGCGTCGGCGGGAGTCGAGTCCAGGGGGTGATGGCGCTTGGTCGGGATACGTTCGGCCCGCTTCGGGTCGCGGTGGACCGTCCGGATCGTGAGTTCACAGCAGACATGGTCGATTCCGAGTTCCGGGATAGCATCGTGCTCGCCGGCATGACGCTTGGCACCTCTGCCCTTCGCCGGCTGATCGAGGTCGGTGCCCGGGGCGTTATCGCCGGTAGCATCAGCGATAGTGAGATTCGTCGCTACATGGCCAGTGATGATGCCGAGCCAAGTTCGATGATGCTCTGGCGGCGGAGTCCGCAGGAGTTTGCCGGTTCATCCTCGTTCACGGTGTTCGTGACCGAAGGGTTCGGTCGTCGCCGGATGGCTCAGCCGATCTTTCAGTATCTCTCCGGGCAGGATGGCCAACTGTCCAGTCTTCTGGTTCCACCCGGCTCGGATGTGCTGACCACACGACCAACACTCTATCTTTCCCGGGAACGCCCAGGGGATGATGACCCGATTCAGCGAGTCTCGGTTCGAGACGGAAGCCTTGCGCGGCTGACCGACCCGGAACACCTCGGGATCGTCGTCACCTGCCGGAGCGGTATGCTCGATTCGCCGCTCTACACCGGGGCACTTCGGGACGTGGTTGACGTCGAATTCAGCAACGGCAGCCGTCAGCTGGTCCCGGCAACGAACCTCGAGATCCTGATTCCCTGAGGCGTACGACAGAACAGAGGCAAAGAGAAGCCGGGGCGAGAACGCCCCGGCTTCGTCATGACCTGGTTCGAGCGTACGGCGCTTAGCTCCGCTGCTCGTTGTTGACTTCGCGGAATTCGCCTTCAACGGTCGCTTCGTCTTCGGCCGAGGCCTGCTCGGCTTCCTCGCCGGCTCCGGTACCGTTGGTATCGGCAGTCGGGTCAACTCCGGCCTGCTCGTACATCGTGGTACCGACCTTGGACAGCGTCTGCGCCAGTTCCTCATGAGCCGGGCGGAGCCGATCGATGTTCTCGCGGTCGTTTTCGAGAATATCCTTGACTTCGTCGACCTTGCCCTGCAGTTCCTGCTTGGTTTCCTCAGGAATCTGCTCGCCGTACTGTTCGATCGTCTGCTCGGCCTGATAGACCATCGCCTCGGACTGGTTCCGGAACTCGATCGCCTCACGCCGCTGCTTGTCTTCTTCGGCGAACTTCTCGGCGTCCTTCACCATCTGTTCGACTTCTTCCTCGGACAGACCGCTGGATGCCGTGATCGTGATCTTCTGCTCGCGCTCGGTGGCCTGATCCTTCGCCGTCACGTTGAGAATGCCGTTGGCGTCAATGTCGAACGTGACTTCGATCTTCGGTACACCGCGCGGCGCCGGCGGGATCCCATCAAGAATGAACTTCCCGAGGCTCTTGTTGTCAGCCACCATCGGGCGCTCACCCTGAACCACGTGAATTTCCACCTGGTTCTGGTTGTCCGACGCCGTGGTGAACACCTGGCTCTTCCGCGTTGGAATCGTGGTGTTGCGCTCGATCAGCGGCGTCGCGACGCCACCGAGCGTCTCGATCGACAGCGTCAGCGGGGTAACGTCCAGCAGAAGGACGTCCTTGACCTCTCCACCGAGCACACCCGCCTGAATTGCGGCACCGATTGCGACGACCTCGTCCGGGTTGATTCCCTTGTGCGCATCCTGCCCGAAGAATTCGGCCACGCGCTGCTGAATCATCGGCATGCGTGTCTGACCACCGACGAGGAGCACCTCGTCTACATCGCTCTTGCTGATCTCGGCGTCCTTGAGCGCAGAGTCCATCGGTTCGACGGTACGTGCTGCAAGATCGTTGACCAGCTGCTCCAGCTTGGAGCGGCTCAGTGTCAGGTTCATGTGCTTTGGACCAGAGGCATCCGCCGTGACGAACGGCAGGTTGACTTCGGTCTGCTGCGTGCTGGAGAGCTCGATCTTCGCCTTCTCGGCGGCTTCCTTCAGGCGCTGCAGCGCCATCCGGTCCTGCCGGAGATCAATGCCTTCCTGCTTCTTGAACTCATCCGCCAGCCAGTCGATGATGCGCTGGTCGAAGTCGTCACCACCGAGGTGGGTGTCGCCGTTCGTGGCGAGCACCTGGAAAACGCCCTCGGACAGGTCGAGAATCGAAATATCGTAGGTGCCGCCACCGAGGTCGAAGACCGCGATCTGCTCGTCTTCTTTCTTGTCCAGACCGTAGGCGAGCGCTGAAGCGGTCGGCTCGTTGATAATCCGGAGCACCTCGAGGCCGGCGATTCGTCCGGCGTCCTTGGTCGCGTTGCGCTGGGAGTCGTCGAAGTACGCCGGGACCGTAATTACGGTCTTATCGACAGTCTCGCCGAGATACGCCTCTGCGTCTGCCTTCATCTTCTGCAGAATCATTGCGGAGACTTCCGGCGGGCTGTGCCAGCTTTCGCCCATCTTGATTTCGACGCCGCCCTTATCGTCCTTACGGACTTCATACGGCATCTGCGAAGCGTCGCTCTGGGTTTGCGGATCGTCGTAGTCGCGACCCATGAAGCGCTTCACCGAGAACACCGTGTTCTCCGGGTTCGTTACTGCCTGGCGCTTTGCGAATCGGCCCACCAGACGTTCTCCGGAGTTTGTGATCGCCACCACTGACGGCGTGATGCGTTCACCCTCTGCGTTCGGAATGACCGTCGGCTCGCCGCCTTCAATAACGGCGACTACCGAGTTTGTGGTTCCGAGGTCAACTCCGATGGTTCGTCCCATAATCGCGTTCCTTTCCGTCGTTACGCTTGCTCGTTCTGAGTTTCAGTCTGTTCGGCTGGTCCATTTTCGTCCGCGTTTGACCCGGAATCCGCCGGCTCTGGCGCATCCTCTGGAGACCCGACAACAACCATCGCTGGTCGCAGGACACGATCACCCAGCATGTAGCCGCGCTGAAACTCCTGCACCACGGTTGTCGCCCCGTTTGCCCCTTCCTGCATGGAGATAGCCTCATGCAGGCTGGGGTCGAATGGATGGCCCAGGGCGTCAATTGGCGCCACGCCCTCGGATTCGAGACTGGACCAGAGCTTCTTGCGGACCAGAATGATTCCCTCGCCCCAGGACGACGAGCGCTCTTCCTCACTCATCGATTCGATGGCACGATCGAGATCATCGATCGCCGGAAGCAGCTTCGAAATAATCCGCTCGCCGGCCTGTTTCTGCATCCGCGCCATTTCTTCTTCAGTGCGGCGGCGGTAGTTAACCAGCTCGGCCCGAGCTCGTTTGGCCTGCTCGAGATATTCGGCCGAGCGCTGGCGTTCGTTGTCCAGTTCTTCCTCCATACTGCCTGTCTCTTCGTTCTCCACTTCCGATTCGCCTAGGAGCGAATCGTCCTGCTCGGCAGCTTCTTCGTCCTGCCGATTCTCCTCATCGAGATTCGGATCGCGTTCCATATCGCCATCCTTTCCGGACTGATCACGATCGATCAGTGCTCCGGTTGATCATCCGTATGTACGTAACGCAGCGTGTCGCTCAAAATGGCTGAAACGTAACGGACGGTCGAAATCGACCGGTCATACGGCATTCGAGTCGGCCCGATAATCCCCATGAGGCCGGTCACCTCGTTCGTTGCTCCGTACCGCGCAATGATGACGCCATAGGGTTGCAAATCGTCCGTCACGTTCTCCGAGCCAATGAAAATTCGCAGATCATCCTTTTGCCGAACCTGTGGCAACAGGACGGACAACAGTGCGCCGCCGCGAAGTACCTCGAGCAATTGCTGAGCAACCTCACCTTGCGAGAACTCCGGCTGGCGCAGTGCCCGTTCCAGCCCTTCGGAGTGCAGTTCGGCCGTGCTCTCCTGCTCGGTTCGCTGCATCAACGCCGCGATCTGTCTCAGCACCAGTGCCTCGAAACCGTCAACGTTCGCGGCTCTCTGCTGAATGTCCGGGAACGTCAGATCCCGGATCTGATCATTCAGCGCCCGGCTGGACGTACTGAGCACATCCTGGTCGATTGCCTCATCCAGATGCAGGAACGATTCGTGAACCGTCCCGGATTGCGTGACCAGAATCAGCAGTACAAGCCGGTCCCGCAGGCTGATCAGCTCGAAGTGTCGAACTGTCTCTCGCGTGCTCCGCGGTGGCGAGATCAGCGCAATGTTTCCGCTGGCTTCAGCCAGAACCGCAGCCGCGAGTTTCATAGACGCAGCCACCTGCATCTCAACCTGACTGAACTGATGCCGGATCCGGATCTGCTCGCTTACGGGAACGCTCGGCGTGCCGAGCAGGTGTTCCACGTAGTAGCGGTATCCGGAATCGGTCGGCACGCGCCCGGCGGACGTGTGCGGATGCTGGAGGTACGCAAGCTCCTCCAGGACGCCCATTTCGTTTCGAACCGTCGCCGGACTGACGTCCAGCTTGTAGCGGTCGATCAGTGACTTCGAGCCGACCGCCCGGCCAGTACGCACGTAATCCTGGACGATCAGTTTCAGGATCTTCTGTTGTCGAGCGCTCAGCTCACCGATCATGTTTATCACCCCGATTAGCACTCGCACATTGAGAGTGCTAACTCGGGATAGCTTAGCAATTGACACCGGTCATGTCAACGTTGGCGGGGGTCCATCAGGGGGTCGTCATCATCGCGGAAGTTGGCTTCGATGATGTCATGTTCCTCGTCTTCGAAGTCCTCGAACATATCCTGGCCGTAGTACTCGACATCCGGGCTCACGTCCTCGTCCAGATCGCTCCAGTTCACGGCGCGCACCATCTTGACGAGCCCCATGACGATAACGATCGCGCCGCCAACGACAAGCACCGGCATCACTCCGAAATTGACCAGAACGTCTTCAACCCGGTCGATGACGCCCGGAGCCGCCGGCTCACCTGGATTGACGCCGGCAACGTCGCCGTCGTAATCAAGCCAGTCTTTCCAGGCTTCATCAATCTCTTCCAGCGTCATCCCCATCCCGACCTCGGTGGCTTCGGCGTGCGAAACCCCTTCCTGGTAGGCGTCGAGAATCGAGGCGATCGCTTCGTGGCCGTGTTCGTCGATCAGAAACTCGATCACGCTCTCGCTTTGCGCATAGGACTGGACGGCAAGATCAGGGTCACTCGGAAAACTGGACCGCAAAGCCGGCAACGGGATCAGCCGTCCCTCATCAACTGCCAGATCAAGTACCCGGCGGAATCGCTCTTCCTGCACTTCCTGATAGTTGATCGCCAGCCCTTCATCGAGCCACCGGGGAGCGCTATTGAACGGGTTCATCGTTGCCTGGGCAACAAGCAGGTGCACCACCTCATGGGTCAGCATTCTGCCCATCTCGGTTGACGCGCCATCTCCGGGATCTATTCCGGCGACGATCAGGTTCTGTCCCGGGTCGGCGAACCCGCCGATCCATTCTGGACTGTTATAGGGCAGTGCCTCCTGGAAGTCGGAAACACTCCCGTAGAGCACGATGTTGATCGGGTCATCCAGCCGGACATCGAAGTCGGAGCCGAAACGGTTGATCGTCCGGTTCGTCACATCCATCGCAAGTTCACCGAACGGCGGTCCTCCAGCATAGTAATAAATGGAGACCGGGCCCTCGGTGATTTCCTGCCAGTCATACCGGTTGTCGTTGAAGAAGAACTCCTGCTGCTCGGTTTCCAGCTGTTCGCCACTCTCCAGCGTTGCAATCCAGCGGTATTGCACGTCGATCCCGGGCGGCAGGTACCGGGTTCTGAGGTCGAGTTCGTGATCAGTCGAAACCGATGAACCGGTCTCGAAGTCCGGACGTTCAGCGCGGGAGACCTCATCGAACACGGGTTGATAGCGAAGTTCCAGTTGCTCGACAGGCTCCGGTGCATCGATTTCAACGTTGAAGATGATTCGGTGCGGGAAATCGATCTCGACACTCTGGTCATGCACGACCAGTCCCTGATCTTGTGCTGCTGCAGGGGACGAGCCTGGCAGGCCAGCAAGGCCGACGACCAGGGCCAGGACGAGGGATGTAAGCAGAACGAGCGCCGTGCTATGCCGGCGCACCCTTGCCGTCATGGTCCTCCCCGAGTTTCTGATGCAGGTATGCGTCGATGATTTCGTTCA